>NZ_JBHVPD010000062.1:0-63126 GCF_042887525.1 Kitasatospora sp. NPDC057936 | reverse complement strand
GTCACCAGCGCGAAGACGGTCCCGATCGATGCCGGGGCCGTTGCCGAGATCCTGGCCTCCTGCCTGGGCTCGGACGCGTCGCAGTACCACGCGGTGATCGCGGTCCGCACTCCCGTCGCCTCGGAGACCAAGGACGGCGTGGTCCTCGCCGTCAACTCCGCCAACCAGTACGTGCAGTGCGAGTCGAAGGGCAACAAGGGCACCAGCATGTCCGTCCCTCCGACGTTCATCAACGACCGCCTGTGGGGCACCGGTCACCTGATCGAGTTCTTCGACTCCGTCAGCTCGCCCGCCGGTACGGGACAGATCCTCTCGCTGGGCGCCGGGCACTACGAACCCGGCGTCGCCAAGGTCACCATCAGCTACGGCGACGACCCGACGCAGTACCCGGCCGTCATGGCAGACGGCGCGTTCGTCTACAGCGCCGCCATCTCCACCGAGCTCACCCGCGACTCCTTCCCCCCGTTCCCCTACGTCCACGCCTACAACGCCGACGGCAAGGAGATCTACAACCAGAAGACCCAGCCCACGGTCAAGGGCACCCGCCCGTAGCCCGTCCGTAGTCCGCCCGTAGCCCGTCAGTAGGCATCACCTCACGCCGGCCCGGATCGGGGCGGGCAACCGGTTGACGGCGTGGCGAGCCGTCATCTCGATCTGATGACGTTCGGATCACCGTGCAGCGGCGCTCCGGGGCGGCGTCGGGGCCCTGGCTACTCTGAGTGACGGTCTGGTCGGTGTGACAGCTAGATCGTTTGAACTCGGATCATTTTCTGATGGAGCGTCGGCGAATCGTTGCACGTCAGAGCGGTTCTTTAGGTGGTTCTGACAGGGCGCCGGAGGATCTAGGTTCTTCCAGCATCCCGGGTGATCAATCCGGGATGTGAACCGAGGAGAACCTGCATGAAGCCAAGAGTGGGCCGCTTCCCGAGCGGCTCTTCTGGTGGTGCCTCAGGGCGCCGAATCGCGAGGACGGCCGCCGTCGTGGCGCTGGTCCTGGCAGCGGAGACGGCGGTGACGCTCGCCGTCACCGGCCAGGCCGTGGCCGTCGGGCCCAAGAGCGACAAGGGCACGTCCAGTCAGGGCAAGCAGCCCGTGGGACCGCTGACGGCACCCGACGTGCCGTCGGCGATCGCCACGGCGCGCCTGCGCAACGCCAAGGTCGAGGTGCTCGACCAGGGCACCGAGCAGACCAAGACGTGGGCCAACCCGGACGGGACGCTCACCACCGACTCGTACGCGCTGCCGTTCCGGTTCAAGCGCGACGGCCAGTGGGTCGCCGTGGACACCTCCCTCCAGGAGGCGCCGGACCACTCGGTGGCGCCGAAGGGCCACGTCCGGGGCCTGAAGCTGGCCGGCGGCGGCCACAACGTCACCCTCGCCGCGCAGGGCGAGGGTGACCACCGGGTCTCGATCGGCTGGCAGGGCGACCTGCCCAAGCCGACCCTCAAGGGCGACACCGCGACCTACACCGACGTCACCCCGGGCACGGACGTGTCCGTGCAGGCCACCCGGAACGGCTTCGAGCAGAGCGTGCTCCTCAAGTCGCGCCCGGCCGCGGGCTACCGGGTGACGATCCCGGTGACCGCCAAGGGCCTGACCGCCAAGCAGGACGCGGACGGCACGGTCACCTTCACCGACACCAACGGCAAGCCGGCCGGCAGCATCCCGGCACCGTTCATGTGGGACGCCACGGTCGACGCCAAGTCGCTGGAGCACCCGCACCAGGCGCCGGTGGCGATGACGATGACGCAGTCCGGGGACACGGTGAACCTCACCCTGACCCCGGACGAGAAGTTCCTGGCCGACCCGGCGACCACGTACCCGGTCACCGTCGACCCGTCCGTCAGCCTGTCGACGGTGCTGGACACCTTCGCGCAGATCAGCTACACCACGCCGCAGTACACCTCCACCGACCTCAAGCTGGGCACGTACAACGCCGGCGGCGACGTCGCGCGGTCGTTCCTCCAGTTCCCGGTGCAGCAGCTGGCGAACACCAAGATCCTCTCCTCCTCGCTCAACCTGTACGAGTACTGGTCGGCCAACTGCAGCCAGAACTCGTGGGAGTTGTGGCAGACCAATGCGGCCGGCACCTCCACGGTGTGGACCAACCAGCCCTCGTGGATGACGAAGTACGCCACGACCACGCAGACCAAGGGCTACCCGTCGAACTGCGGCGGCTCGATAGCGCCGGGCTGGGTGTCGATCGACCCGAGTTCGTTCCTGCAGTACGCCGGTGACCACGGCTACAACTACGCCAACATCGGCCTGAGGGCGACCAACGAGACCGACTCCAACAGCTGGAAGCGGTTCTACTCGGCCAACAACGGCAGCAACGTGCCGTACCTGTCGGTGACGTACAACTCGTACCCGATGAGCTCCGCCCCCGCGGTCTCGCCGGGCGTCTCCTCGGTGTCGGGCTCGACCACCACGCTCTACACGAACACGGCGACGCCGCAGCTCCAGTCGACCGTCACGGACGCCGACGGCGGCAACGTGATGGCGCAATGGAACGTCTACGACACCACCGGCGGCGGCAACACCCAGGTCATCTCCAACCTGAGCGGCTCCTGGACGGCGTCGGGCGGCATCTCCAGCGCGACGGTGCCGGCCGGCAAGCTGGTCGACGGCCACCAGTACACCGCGTGGCCCTGGGGCTACAGCGGATCGCTGTGGTCGCGCCAGACCGTGCCCAGCGGGCTGGTCTTCACGGTGAAGACCACCACGCCCGGCACGCCGACCGTCACCTCCACCGACTACCCGTCCGGCGGCTGGGCGCTCGGCGCCGGCCGCAGCGGCAACGTCACCGTGACCCCGCCGTCCGGTGCCACGGACACGGCCGGCATCGTCTGGCAGCTGGACTCCGGGCCCCAGACCACGGTGGCCACCACCGGATCCGCGGTGACCGTCGCGGTCACCCCGGCCACCGACGGCCCGCACACGCTCACCGTGTTCACCACCAACGTGGCCGGGAGCGTCTCGAACCCCGTCACCTACGCGTTCAACGCGGGCGGCGGCGCCGTCACCTCGCCCAGGCTGGGCGACCGCACCTCGCGCCGCTTCTCCCTGACCGCGGCCGGCCCGGCCGGCTCCAGCGCCGTGAAGTTCCAGTACCGGCGCGCCGATTCGGACGCCTGGAGCGACATCCCGGTCGGTGACGTCACCTCCGGCGGCACCCCGCTGTCGGCCTGGCCGGTGGCGATGAGCGGCGGCACCTCCCCGGCCCTGGTCTGGGACGCCGCCACCACCCTCACCGACGACGGATCCGTCCAGCTGCGCGGCGAGTTCACCACCGCCACGACGCCGTACGACTCCTCGGCCGTCACCGCGACCGTGGACCGCAAGTCCTCCGGCGCCTCCACCACGCAGGTCGGCCCCGGCACGCTCAACCTGTCCACCGGCGACTTCCAGCTGTCGGGCACCGACACCTCGGCGCTGGGGCTCGTCGTGACGCGCACGGCCTCCTCCCGGAACCCGGGCGCCGCGGCGGCGGCCGGCCAGGTCGCGCCGTTCGGCCCGCAGTGGTCCTTCGGCGGCGTCGCGGCGCAGGCCTCGACCGACTACACCGAGATCCGCTCGGTGACCGCCACCGCCGTCCAGCTGGTGCTCGCCAGCGGCGCCGAGGTGGCCTTCACCAAGAACGCCGACGGCAGCTGGGCGCCCGAGCCGGGCGCGAAGCAGTACACGCTCGCGTACGACGGCACGGCCAACCGGTACACGCTGACCGACACCAACGGCACCGTCACCGTGTTCGGCGCGTCGGGTGCCACCGGCGTCTGGACGGTCGCCTCGACGACCTCCAGCGGGCTCGGCAACACGATCCAGTACCGCTTCGACACGGTCACCTCGGGCGGTACCACCTCGGCCCGCCTGGCCCGGATGGCGGCCCCGACGTCGGCGATCTCCGACCTCACCGCCTCCTGCCTGACGCCGGCCACCCCGGCCGCGGGCTGCCGCGTCCTGGAGCTCGGCTACGCCGGCACCACCACCGCGACCGGCGGCACCTTCGGTGACTACGCCGGCCGGGCCGCCACCGTCACGCTGTGGGCGATGGACCCGGCCACCGGCACCGAGACCTCGACCGTCGTCGCCCAGTACGCCTACGACACGGCCGGCCTGCTCCGCAGCGAGTGGGACCCCCGCGTCACGCCCAACCTCGTGACGTCCTACGGCTACGACGCGGCGGGCCGGGTCACCACCCTCACCCCGCCCGGCCAGCTCGCCTGGACCTTCGCCTACGGCACGGCCGGCACCGACGGCGACACCAACGCCGGCCGGCTGCTGAACGTCTCCCGCGCGACCCTCACCCCGGGTTCGGCGTCGCAGACCAACGGCACCGCCGCCACCACCGTGGTCTACGGCGTCCCGCTCACGACGGCGGCCGGCGGCCCCTACGCCATGGGCGCCTCCGACGTCGCCGGCTGGGCGCAGAGCGACGTGCCCACCGACGCGACGGCCGTCTTCCCCTCCGACCAGGTCCCCTCGGCCAACACCGGGGCGGGCAACCTGACCTCCACCTCCTACAACCGCGCCTCGGTCTACTACCTGGACGTGACCGGCCGTCAGGTCAACGCGGCCTCGCCGGGCGGGCACATCACCACCAGCGAGTCCGACTCCTTCGGCAACACGGTCCGCGAACTCACCGCGGCCAACCGTGAACTGGCCCTGGCCGGCAGCACCAACGCGGAGCTCAACGCCCTCGGCATCGCCCCGATGCCGACCGCGCAGCGCGCCACGCTGCTGTCGACCCAGAACGTCTACGACACCTCCGGCCTGATCAAGACCGACACCTACGGCCCGCTGCACAAGACCACCCTGGAACACGCGCTCGCCGCGTCCGGCACGTCCGCCGCGCTCGGCGCGGGTGCCGTGGTCAACGCCCGGACCCACGTCCACACCGGCTTCGACGAGAACCGTCCCACCGACGGCTCGGCGAAGACCTCGGACCTCGCCACCACCTCGGTGACCGGCGCGGCGATCAGCGGCTACGCCGCCGACGCCGACACCCGCACCGTCCAGACCGTCTACGACTGGACCGTCGGGAAGCCGACCAGGAAGGTCGTCGACCCGGCGGGTCTGGCGATCACCACGGTGACCGCCTACAACCAGGCCGGCCAGACCACCGCCGTCTCCCAGCCCGCCTCCAACGGGACGGACGCCGGGACCATCGCGACCGCCTACTACACCGCGACCGGCTCCGCGCCCTGCGGCGGGCACCCCGAGTGGGCCGACCTGCTCTGCCAGACCGCCCCGGCCGGGGCGATCACCGGCGGCGGCTCGAACCCGTCCCAGGTGGGCACCACCACGACCACGTACAACCGCTACGGGTCCGTGGCCACGGTGACGGAGACCGCGAACGGCGGCTCCCGCACCGTGACCACCAGCTACGACGGCGCGGGCCGCAAGACCCAGCTCGCCGTGTCCGGCGGCGTCGGCCAGGCCGTGCAGACCAGCACGGTCGGCTACGACACGGCCACCGGCCTGCTCGCCACCGCGTCCACCCCGGACGGCAAGACGGTCACCCGCTCCTACGACCAGCTCGGCCGCCAGACCTCGTACACGGACGCCGACGGCAACACCGCCGGCACCCAGTACGACGCGCTGGACCGGCCCACCCAGGTCACCGACTCGGCGCCGTCCACCACCACCTACACCTACGACACCACCAAGGACGCGCGCGGTCTTCCGACCTCGAAGTCCGATTCCAACGCCGGTACCTTCGGCGTCACCTACGACGGCAACGGCGCCCCGGCCACCGAGACCCTGCCCGGCTCGGTCACCCTGACCGAGAACGTCGACGAGACCGGCCAGCACACCTCCCGCGTCTACACCGGCGCCACGGGCAACGTCCTGGTCTCCGACCAGGCCGGCTACTCCGCCGCCGGACAGCGGGTCACCCGCGCCCTGTCCACCTCCGGCGGGCTCGGCATCAACGACACCTACGGCTACGACGCCCGGGGCCGCCTGACCGCGGCCAACGAGACCGTCATCCAGAACCAGGCGCAGACCTGCACGGCGCGCTCCTACGGGTTCGACCAGGACACCAACCGGACCAGCCAGAACACCGCGGTCAGCGCCACCACCCTCGACGGCACGACCCCGTCCTGCCCCACGAGCGGCGGCACCACCCTCAACCACACCTACGACAGCGCCGACCGCCTGGCCGACACCGGCTACACGTACGACGCCTTCGGCCGCACCACGGCCGAGGCCAACGGCACCACCACCGCCTACTACGCCAACGACCTCGCCTACCAGCAGGTCTCCGGCACCAACCGCACCACCTGGCAGCTCGACCCCACCGGCCGGTTCCGCACCTCCACCACGGAGGCCAACTCCGGCGGCACGTGGTCCCAGACCGCGTCGCGGGTCAACCACTACGACGGCACCGGCGACTCGCCGTCCTGGACCGTCGAGAACACCGGCACCGGCGCGTTCACCCGCAACGTCGCCGACCTCGCCGGAGACCTGGGGGCCACCTACAGTTCCGCCAACGGCGACATCGTCCTGCAGCTGACCAACCTGCACAGCGACGTCACCATGACCCTGCCGATCGGCAACTCCACGACGCCGGTCACCGTGCTGGCCACCGACGAGTACGGCAACGCACTCACCGGCACCGGCACCGCCCGGTACGACTACCTGGGCGGCAAGGAGCGCTCCAGCGAGACGCCCACCGGCGACGTCCTCATGGGCGCCCGCCTGTACAACCCCACCCTCGGGCGCTTCCTCTCGGTCGACCCGATCCGCGGGGCCAACGCCAACGCCTACGACTACACCTACGGCGACCCGCTGAACCGGGTCGACCTCGACGGCCGGTCGAGCGCGCGCAGCTGCGGCTGGGGCTGCCAGGCGATGTTCTACTCGCTCGACTACGCCGGAGGCTGGGCGCTCGAAGCCGCGTGCGGCGTCGCCGGCTTCGTGTGCAGCGCCATCTGGTCCGGGCTGCTCGCGGTCGCGAAGTACGCCTACCAGTGCATGAACCGCTGCTGGAGCTGGAGCACGGCGGGGTACAAGTTCGGGACGACCTTCGCCTGGGGCATCGGTTTCGGCGGGGCCATGAGCTACGCCTTGAGCAGGTACCGCTTCGAGATCAGGTACTTGCTGACGTATGCACGCGGTCCGATCGTGAGATTCCTCGGGTGGGGCTCGTGGAATGCGATCGACAATGCGGTCTACTGGATCCTGTACTAGTCCATAACCTATAGTCCGACCGAGTCGAATGGAGCGCACCGACCGAGGTGCGCTCCATTCGACGAATCCCCTTTTAGAACAATGGCGCAAGGACAGCTCGATGAACACAGTGAAGGCCTTCTGGGGACAGGTCACCTTCGCGCGCCCGGGGAACTCGTGGACCGCCCTGGTGGCCAACCTGGTCTTCTGGCTGCTGCTCTACGCGGCCGATCTGGTCGCGGTGTTCGGCGGGTACACGAGCAACTGGCATGCCGTGACCGGCCTGCTGGTGTTCCTCCTCCCCATCTTGCACGGTTTCGCCGTAGTCGGCCGCAAGCGCAGGATTCGCGCGCGGAATTGAACGGGGCGGGCGAATTCAATGCTCGCCACCGGGGCCGCGGCTACCTGACGGCCCGCTGCCCGCGTCGTCCGGCACGCCCCTGTAGGGGAGGACGAGTGCGGGTCTGGGTGCCCGGCAGACGACGTTGTTCCAACGGCACGGCTGTCGAGGGGCAGATGGCCCCACTGGTTCAGGAGACGAAGCCGATGACGCCGAAGCCGGGGTGGGCCTGGGCGTGGCGGAGCCAGGAGATGACGTCGGAGACGGCGTCGACGACCTCGGGATCGAGCGGCGGGGCGTGGTCGTCGCGCTTGGTCTGCTCGAACTGCTCCAGTGCTTCGAGGCAGCGCTCGTGCGTCCATTCTCCGCAGCCGGGCAGGTAGGAGTACGGGATGCCGTCGGGCATGCCGGAGGAGTGGCCGAACTCGGCGACGGAGACCGCGGTGATCCGCAGCGCTTGGAGCCCTTCGTCGACGACCTCCAGCCAGGATCCCCGGAACGGGCAGAAGTTGGAGTTGTCGAGGAAACTCCCGGTCAGGGAGACCAGGCGCTTGTAGGCGTAGCCGTACTGGAAGGCGTGGTCCGGGTTGTCGGAGTAGGGGCCGTCGTGCACCACGGCGTGCAGCGCCTCGTAGGCGGTGGGGGCGCCTTCTTCGATCTGGGAGGAGAACCAGCCGTCGTCCGCGGCCAGGTTCTTGCCGAACTCGTCGCGGACGACCTGGAGCAGCTGTTCGTCTCCGGAGCCGACAAAACCGCGCGCGGCCGTGGGGTCGATCAGGAAGGCGCTGAGGGAGGAACTCATGTGATCACGTTATGGTGCGGGACCGACAGTCCGGCCCGCGCGTCGACCGAGCGGTCGGGCTGATGCTCCGGTCGGCGGGAGCGCCCGGCTTCGGGGGCGGGGTGGCCACCCCCGGAGCCGGGGGTGGCGGTCAGGCCCGGGTGGCCGCCAGTCTGGCGTGGCGGCGGGCGGTGGCCTCGGTCGGGTCGAGGACCGGGACGGCGGCCAGCAGGGATTTGGTGTACTCGTGCTGCGGGGATTCGTACACCGCCGTCGCGTCGCCCTGTTCCACGATCCGGCCGGCCCGCATCACCGCGACCCGGTCGCTCACCTGCCGGACCACGGCGAGGTCATGGGCGATGAAGACCAGGGCGAGGCCGAGGTCCCGCTGCAACTCGCCGAGCAGACGGACCACTTGGGCCTGTGTGGTGACGTCCAGTGCGGAGACCGGTTCGTCGCAGACGAGCAGGCGCGGCCGGGGTGCCAGGGCCCGGGCGATGCCGACGCGCTGGCGCTGGCCGCCGCTGAACTCGTGCGGGTAGCGGTGGTACCAGTCGGCGTCGAGGCCCACGCGTTCGAGGAGGTCGCCGACCCGGGCGCGGATGCGGCGTTCGTCGCGCTCGCCGGCGATGCGCAGCGGGTCGGCGACGGACTCGCCGATGGTGCGGCGCGGGTTGAGGGAGGACACCGGGTCCTGGAAGACCATCTGCAGTTCCTGCCGGAGCGGGCGAAGGTCCTTGTCGCCGAGCGTCCCGATGTCCCGGCCGCGGTAGTGGAGCCGGCCGCCCGTCGGGTCCAGGAGGCGGACGAGCATCCTGCCGAGGGTGGTCTTCCCGGAGCCGGACTCGCCGACGATGCCCAGCGTCTCGCCGGCCCGCACGGTGAGCGAGACGCCGTCCACGGCGACCACGGGGGCGGCGCGCCGCCCGAGGGGGCCGCGGGTGGCGAACTCCTTCCGGAGGTCGGTGGCTTCGAGCAGGACCTCGCCCCCGGATGCGGCCGCCGGGCCGGGCGCCTCGGCGGCGTCGACGCGGGGCACCGCCGACAGCAGCGCGCGGGTGTACGGCTCGCGCGGAGCGCCGAGCACCTCGGTGACCGGCCCGTGTTCCACCGCCCGGCCGTCCTTCATCACGAGCACCCGGTCGACGCTCCCGGCGACGACGCCCAGGTCGTGGGTCACCAGGACCAGCCCGGCCCCGGTCTCGGCGCGCAACTCGTGCAGCAGGTCGAGGACCTGGGCCTGGACGGTGACGTCCAGCGCGGTCGTCGGCTCGTCGGCGACCAGCAGGCGCGGCTCGCAGGCGAGGGCCATCGCGATCAGCACCCGCTGGCGCATGCCGCCGCTGAACTCGTGCGGGCGCGAGCGCGAGCGGCGCACCGCGTCGGCGATGCCGACCCGGTCGAGCACCTCGACGGCCCGGGCCCGGGCGTCCCGGCGCGAGACGTCCCGGTGCACCCGCACGACCTCGGCGATCTGGTCCCCGACGGCGTGGTACGGGTCGAGCGCGGAGAGCGGGTCCTGGAACACCATGGCCGCCAACCCGCCGCGCAGGAGGCGGAGTTCGTCGCGCCCGGCGGTGACGGCGTCGACGCCCGCGACCCGGACCGAGCCGCCGGTGCGGGCGCCCGTCCCGCGGTGCAGGCCGAGCAGGGCGTGGGCGACGGTGCTCTTGCCGGAGCCGGACTCGCCGACGATGCCGAGCGCCTGCCCGGCCGCCAGGGTGAAGCCCACGCCGTCGACGGCGCGGACGCGGCCGTCGCCGACCGGGAAGTCGACGACCAGGTCCCGGACGTTCACCAGCGGTTCGGCGCTCATGCCAGGACCACCCTTCGGTCGGCCACCGCGTAGAGCACGTCCGCGACGACGTTGGCGAGGACGACGGCGAACCCGGTGACGAGGGTGAGGCCGACGACGGTGGGCAGGTCGATCAGGCTCACCGAGCCGACGAGCAGCTTGCCGAGGCCCGGGAGGCCGAACAGCGACTCGGTCAGCACGGCGGACCCGAACATCGTCCCGAGGTCCAGGGCGGTGAGCGCGATCACCGGGGTGAGCGCGCCGCGCAGCGCGTGCCTGGTCACCAGGTGCCGTTCGCTGACGCCGTACGCCCGGAAGGTCCGGATGTGGTCCTCCGCGAGGGTCTCCAGCATGGACGCGCGCGTCAGCCGGGCGTACTTGGCGGACTCGATGAGCGCGAGCGAGATCCAGGGCAGGAGCAGGCCCCAGAACCACTGCTGCGGGTCCTCGGTGAGCGGCACGTAGCTCGGGAACGGCAGCCACTGGAGCTGGGCGCAGAGGACGATGAGCAGCACCAGTCCGATGACGAACACCGGTACGGCGGTGCCGGCCAGGGTCAGCGCGGTGAGCAGGCGCTCGGTCGGCCCGCCCCGGCGCAGCGCGGAGAGCAGCCCGGTGCCGACGCCGAGGACCAGCCAGAGCACCATCGCGCCGAGGGCCAGCGAGGCCGTCACCGGGAGCCGGGCGGCGATCATGTCGGTGACCTGCTCGCCGCTGCGGTAGGAGACGCCCAGGCAGGGCGCCGGGCAGTGCAGCGGGCCCGTGCCGGCGCTGAAGTCGCGCCCGGCGACGACACCCTGGAGGAAGTGGGCGTACTGCAGGTACACGGGAGCGTCGAGGCCCAGCCGTTCGCGCACCTGGTGGACCTGGGCGGGGCTGCACTTCTCGCCGCAGGCCAGCTGGGCGGGGTCGCCGGGGGCGATGTAGAACACCGCGTAGACGATCAGGGAGAGGACGATCAGGACGCCGATCATGCCGACGGCCCTGCGGAGCAGGAAGCGGGTCATGCGGCGGCCTCCTCGGTCTTCGGGGCAGCCGGGGAGCCGGCCCGCAGCCGGGAGGCCGCGCGGGGGTCGAGCGCGGTGCGGACGCCGTCGCCGACCACGGTGAAGGCGAGCACGGTGGTGAACAGCAGCGCGGACGGGAGCAGTACGTACATCGGGTCCGCGCGGAACCAGGTGGTCGCGCCGGAGAGCATCTGGCCCCACGACGAGGTGGGCGGCTTGACGCCCACGCCGAGGAAGGACAGCCCGGCCTCGGAGACCACGTTGGACGGCAGCAGGACGGCCGCGTAGGTGATGACCGGCGCGGCCAGGGCCGGCAGCAGCTCCCGGCGGGCGATCCGCCACCGGGAGGCGCCGGCCAGCCGCGCCGCGGCGACGTGGTCGAGCTGCCGGAGGCTCAGCGTCTGCGCCCGGACGAGCCGGGCGGTGCCGGCCCAGCCCAGCAGCCCGATGACGAGGGTGAGCAGGACCGGGCGGGGGAAGCCCGAGGGGACGACGGCCATCAGGGAGATGGCGAAGACCAGCGAGGGCAGGGCGAGCATCACCTCGGAGGTGTTGCCGATCAGCTGGTCGAGCAGACGGTTGCCGAGGCCGGCGGCGAGGCCGAGCAGGACGCCGGTCGCGACCTGGACGAGCGTGGCGCCGACGGCGACGAGCAGCGAGATGCGGGCGCCGTACACGAGCCGGGCGAACACGTCCCGTCCGGTGCCCGGTTCGACGCCGAGCCAGTGTTCGGCGGTGATGCCGCCGAACGAGCCGGTGGGCACGCCGCCGGCCGCGGAGTCGAGCAGGCCGTCGTGGTAACTCGTGGGGTCCTGGCCCTCGATCGCGGCGAGCAGCGGTGCCGCCGCCGCGGTCAGGGCGAGCAGGAGGATGACGAGGCCGCCGGCGAGGACGGCGCGCCGCGCGAGCAGCCGCCGCCACACCGGCCGTCCCCCGGCAGCGGGATTCCGTGGAGCCATGGTGGTCCGATTTCCGTCCGATCCGATCCGTTCCGTCCGGTCCCGTGCGCTACTTGACCGCGACCTGGGAGATGTCGAGCACGCCGGTCCAGTCGCTGATGACGATGTTGCGGACGTCCTTGCCGGACAGCCGCTTGTAGACGGGGTGGAACAGCGGGACGGTGAGGGCCTGTTCGCCGAGCCGCTTGTCGAGGGCGCCCCACAGCTTGGCGGCCTCGGCGTGGTCGGTGATCTTGTTGATCCGGTCGATCTCCTCGTTCACCGAAGGGTCGTCCAGCTGCGCGGAGTTGAAGTTGTAGCCGTCGGTGACGATCTGCCGGCCGTCGAAGACGGGTGCGAGGAACGGGCCGCCGGAGGGCCAGTCGGCGCCCCAGCCGGAGAGGAACAGGCCGGGCTCGGTGGCGACGGTGTGGATCGTCTTGGAGTACCGGCTGGACTCCAGGGCGTCCAGCCGGACGGTGATCCCGGCCGCCTTCAGGCCGTCCTGGACGGCGGCGGCCAGGTCCGGGCCGTAGCCCCGGCCGGTCGCGGTGGAGTGGGTGAGCGTGATGGTCAGGCCGTCGGGGTAACCGGCCTCCTTCAGCAGCTCCCTGGCCTTCTGCGGGTTGCCGGTGGGGCCGGCCGGGAACGGGTCGTAGGGCGTGTACCCGAAGGTCTCCTGGGTGGGCAGGTAGGTGGTCGCGGCCTCGGCGAGCGAGGAGCCGCCGGCGGCGTTGACGACCGAGGTGCGGTTGAGCGCGTAGGCGACGGCCTGGCGGACCTTCGGGTCGTCGAACGGCTTCACCTTGGGGTTGAAGGCGAGGTAGTCGACGTAGCCGAAGTGGCCGGTGCCGACCCGGGCGGCGAGGGCCTTGTCGTCCTTCACCTGCGCGAGTTCGGAGGGGCCGAGGTTGGTGTCGGTGGTGACGGCGGCCGCGTCGGCGCCGGTGCCCGCGGAGAGCCGCTGGTTGATCACCGCCGGGTCGAGCCCGGACTGCACGTCGATGGTGTCCGGGTACGCCTTGCGCTGGTCGTCCGTCGCCGCGGACCAGTGGGGGTTCCGCGCGAGGACGAGGTGCGTCCCGTCGTTCTCGTTCTTGACGACCTGGTAGGGGCCGGACGAGACGGGGTGGTCCTGGTACTTCGTCCCGGTGTCCTTGGCCTTCGGCACGGGCGCGAACTGGGTCTGGGTGGCCAGGTACGGGAAGTCGCCCTCGGGCTTGTTCAGGCGGAAGACGATGGTCCTGTCGTCGGGGGTCTGGACGGCGTCCAGGCCGCGGCCGTCCTTGTAGGGGCCCTGGTAGTCCGCCGCGCCGACCAGCCAGTCCCTCAAGTACGGCGCCCCGCCCGATAGTTCAGGGGCGAACGACCTCTCGATGCCGTACTTGATGTCGGCGGTGGTGATCGGCGAGCCGTCCTCGTACGTGAGGCCGTCCTTGAGGTGGTACGTCCACACCGCCGCGCCCTCCGACGGGGTGCCGGTGTCGGTGGCGAGGTCCGGGACCACCTTCGTGCCGGCCGCGCCGTCGGCCCGGTTGCGGGTGGTGAGGGTGCGGAAGACCAGCGAGGGCACGTTGCCGCCGCCGGAGGTGTAGAGCCGCGCGGGGTCGAACTGGTCCTCCGGGTTCTGGTTGAGGACGGTGAGGGTGCCGCCCTGCCGCGGCGCGGCGTCCTTGCCGGTGCTCCCACCGCCGTCGGCCTTCGGGCCGCACGCCGCCAGTCCGGCGACCAGGGCGACGGTGACGGCCGCCGCGGCGAGGCGGCGAGGGGTGAAGGTGGTTCGAGACATCGGAAAGGGAGCCTTTCGCTACCGATGGTGCACGGAGGAAGGCGGGCGGCAGTGCGGCCTGGGGAGGAGTGAGGCCTGGGGAAGGGTGAGCGGCACCGCGCCCGCGGGAAGGGGCGACGCCCCGGCGCGGCGGTCACCGCAACGCGTCGGGGCAGGCGGGTTCAGCGACAGAGGTTGTCGGCGACGCAGTGCGCGGCCACGCCGATCAGCGCCAGCTCGATGGCGGCGCACTCGATCGGGTGACGGGCAGACATGTCGAGAAGACTGTATGACGATAGGCGGATTGTCAAAGGTCCCGAGGTGCCGTCCTGGCGGGGCGGAGCCGACCGGCCCCGGCCCGCCGACGGCCTCAGTGCTGCGCCGACGGCGCGGAGTCGGTGGCCTCCCGGTTCTCCGGCCCGCCCGGCGCCGAGGTGACGAACGTCCGCTCGGTGAGTGCGGCGGTCGGCCGCAGTACCAGGACCGCCGCGCAGCAGGCGGTGACCGCCGCCATCACGACCAGCAGCGACTGGTAGTCGAACCGGTCGATGAGGACCGTGCCGGCGGCGAGCGAGAGCGACTGCGGTACCAGCACCAGCATCGTGCACATGGCGTTGACGCGGCCCTGGAGCCGTGGCGGCGTGTGGAGTTGGGCCGCCGACGACAGCACCACCATGAGCCAGGTGATGGCGATGCCGTCCGCGACCTCGCCCGCGACGACGAACGCCATGTGCGGCACGCAGTAGGCGAGCGCCGCCAGGGCGAAGGCGCCGATCCCGAGGCCCGCCGTGCGCGCCATGCCGGCCCGTCGGATCAGCGCGGACACCGTGAGGCCGCCGGCCACGGCGCCGACGCCCTGGACGGCGTTGAGCGTGCCCAGCGCCGAGGGCGGCCGGCCCAGCCCCTCGTCCACGACCGCGAACATGACGGTCTGGCTCAGGCCGATGACGCAGAACGCGCAGGCGGCGGCGTAGCCGATCTGCGCCAGGACCGGAGTGGCGTTGATGTGCCGCAGGCCCGCGAGGGCGCTGCGCGGGAACGCTTCGCCGGAGGCCTCGGGACCGACGGACTCCTCGACCCGCAGGCCGGCGAGCGCCAGGATCGCGGCCAGGAAGGTCAGGGAGTTGAGCACGGCGAGCGTGCCGCCGCCGGCGACCGCGTAGACGGCCACGCCGGCGAGCGGGGCGAGGATGCGCAGCCCCTGCGTGGTCGTCTGGAGGATCGCGTTGGCGCCGGTCAGCTGGTCGTCGGGGAGGAGGTCCCGGCGGATCCCGGCCGACGCGGCGCCGAGGACGCCGAAGGCCACGCCGTAGCAGACCGCCACCAGGTAGATGATCCAGAGCTGTTCGCCGCCGCGCACCGCGAGCAGGGACAGCACGGCCAGCCCCATGAGGGCGTTGGTGACCATGAGCAGCGGGCGCCGCCGCACCCGGTCGGCGAGGTGGCCGAAGAGCGGCGACAGCACCATGGGCGCGCCGAGGGCGGCCTCGACCCCGCCGGCGGCGGCGTTGCTGCCGGTGAGGTCCTTGGCCCAGATGCCCAGGGTCAGGTAGAGGGCGCTGCTGCCGAAGCCCGAGAGCGCCTGGCCGATGAGCAGGCGGCGGAAGCGGGGGTCCGCGAGTGGCTTCACCGCCTCTCCAGGCTGTCGCCGGGGTGCAGCAGGACGGGCGCGGACTCGAAGCCCCGGATGAGGTTGGAGTGGAGCCGCCGGGCCGGTCCCGCGGGTTCGGCGCCCGCGGCCTGGGTGAGCAACTCGCCGAACAGGACGCGGAGTTCGGTGCGAGCCAGCGCTCCGCCGAGGCAGAAGTGCGGACCGCTGCCGAAGGCGACGTGCGGGTTGGGTGTGCGCCGGACGTCGAAGGCCTCGGGGGCCTCGAAGACCGTCTCGTCCCGGTTCGCGGACGGCATCCAGACCGTCACCGGATCGCCGGCCCGGATCGTCACCCCGGCGACCTCGACGTCCCGGGCGGCCGTGCGCAGCACGTGCATCGCCGGGCTGGTGAAGCGCAGGACCTCGTCGACGACGGTGTCCATCCCGTCGGGGGAGGCGGCCGCGAGCCGCCACTGGTCGGGGTGGGCGGCGAAGGCGAGGAGGCCGCCGACGGTGGCGTGCCGGGTGGTCTCGTTCCCGCCCGAGATGAGGCCGTCGCAGTTGAGGAAGATCTCCTCGTCGGTGAGCGGGACGCCGTCGACCAGGCCGTTCGCCATGGCGCTGACGACGTCCTCGCCCGGCTCCTCGCGGCGGAAGTCGACGAGGTCGGCGTAGTAGGCGAGCATGCCGGCGTGGGCTTCGAGCCGGGCGATCGGGTCGACGCCGGACGCGCCGAACGCGGCCCGGGTGGAGTCGAGCATGAACCGCCAGTCGCTCTTCGGCACACCCAGCAGGTCGCAGATCACCGCGACCGGCAGGACCGCGGCGAAGTCCGTGAACTCGCAGGGCTCGTCGGTCAGGACGGCCGCCAGCTCCTCGCGCACGATCGTCCGCATGTTCTGCTCCAGGCGGGCGACCATGCGCGGGGTGAACGCGGAGCTGATGACCCGCCGGATCTTCGCGTGCCGGGGCGCGTCGGTGACGATCAGCATCTTCCCGGCGGCCTCGGCGGTGGCGGTCGGGTTGTGGCCGATCCGCATGCCCTGGGCGGAGGTGAAGGCCGCGGTGTCCTTGAGCACGCGCTGGACGTCGGCGTGCCGGGTGACGGCCCAGAAGCCGCCGCCGTCCGGGCCCTCGTTCCAGTGGACCGGGTGGTCGCGGCGGAGCCCGGCCCACACCGCCTCGGGGTCGCCGGTGCCGTACAGGGCCGGGTCGGCGAGGTCGACCGCCGTGGGGTCGACCGCCGCGGGGTCGACGGTCGTGGGGTCGATCGCCGCGGGGTCGACGGTCGGCGGGGCGCCGGGGCCGCCTGCTGCTGTCGTCATGATGCGCTCCCCTGGGGGGTGGCCGGCGCCGGGCCGAGCAGGTGCTCGGCCCGGGCGATGGACAGGATCCGTTCGGGCCGGCCGAGGACCAGCTCCGGGAGGTGCCGGGAGACGGCCGCCACCGGCCAGTCCCACCAGCGGGCCGCGAGCAGCCGCTCGACGTCCTCGGGGCCGTAGCGGGCGCGGATCACCCGGGCCGGGTTGCCTCCCACGATCCGGTAGGGCGCCACGTCGGAGGCGACCAGGGCGCCGGCGCCGATGATGGCGCCGTCGCCGACGGTCACCCCGGGCATGACGGTGGCGCCGCGGCCGATCCAGACGTCGTTGCCGATCCGGGTGTCGCCCTTGCGGCCCGGCCCCCGGGCGATCAGGTCGTCGATCAGGGCGTCGCGCCAGTCGCCCTCGAAGCTGAGGAACGGGTAGCCCGTGGGCCCGTCGAAGACGTGGTTGGCGCCGGCCATCACGAAGGTGACGCCCGCGGCGATGGAGCAGTAGCGGCCGATGAACAGCCGCTCCGCGCCGAACGCGTAGCGGACCCGGGCCTCCTCGAACCCGGCGGTGTCCTCGGAGGCGTCGTAGTAGGAGAAGTTCCCGGCGACGACCTTCCCGCCGGGCTGGAGCACCGGGCGGATGAAGACGCAGCGGTCGTCGCCGAGCGGGCGCGGATCGCGGGGGTCCGGGATGTCCAGGTCGGGGTCGAGGTCGCAGGGGTCGGTGGAGTCGTGGCGCTCAGTCACCGTCGGCCTCCGTGCGCCGCGCGGGCAGGGACGTCAGGGCGGCCGTGACCAGCGGGCCCGACTGCTCCAGGACGGCGGGCGTCATCATCGCGTCGTGGTCGGCGTTCACCACGTGGTGCTCGGCGTCGGTGAGGTACGGCCGCCAGGCCTCCTCGGCGGAGCCGCGCTCGGCGACGGTCTTGGCGGCGGCGATGCTCAGGACGCGCCCGTGGTAGCCGTCCGGGTGCGGCGGCCCGAGGAGGGCGGCGACCCCCTTGGCCGCGCGGACCAGGGCACGGCTCTGCCGGGCGTCGAGGGTGCCGTCGGCGGACGGGCCGGCGATGACCTCGCCGGTCACCCAGGCGGCGAAATCCCCCTCCAACTCCTCCGGGGTCACCGGCCGTTCGTACGGCCAGGCGTCGAAGAGGACGACCAGGTCGACGGTCCGGCCGGCGGCCTCAAGCAGGCGGGCCACCTCGTAGGACAGGACCCCGCCCAGCGACCAGCCCATGAGGACGTACGGGCCGTCCGGGTGCGTCGCGGTGATCAGGTCCGCGTAGCGCCGGGCCAGCGCGTCGATCGACTCCACCGCCTTGAAGCGGCCGTGGCTCTCCGTCACCTGGATCCCGTGGACAGGCTGGTCCCGCTCCAGGTGCGGCAGTACGGAGCCGTAGCACCAGCCGAGGCCCCCGATGGGGTGGATGCAGAAGACCGGACGGGCACCGGGCCGGCCGCGCCGGAGCTCGATGACGTTGGCGTACGGGTCGGCCGGGGCCCGGTCGAGCCGGGTCGCGAGCTCCGCGGCGGTGGGCGTCTCGAACAGCGTCGCGATGCCGATCTCGGCCCCGAGCAGGGCGCGGATCCGGCCGATCAGTCGGGTCGCCAGCAGCGAGTGGCCGCCGAGCTCGAAGAACGAGTCCTCGGGACCGACCCGGTCCACGCCGAGCTCCTGCGCGAAGAGCCGGACCAGGACCGCCACGCGCGGGTCGTCCGTGGTGGTCGCGCCGCTCACGGCCGGGCCGTTCGCGCTCGGGCCGTTCGCACTCGGGCCGTTCGCGCTCTGGCCGTTTGTGTGCTGGCCGTTCGCGCTCGGGCCGTTCGCCGAGGGCGCGGGGAGGGCCTTGCGGTCGACCTTCCCGCTCGGCGTCAGCGGCAGGTGGTCGAGGACCACCACGTCGCCGGGGACGAGGTACTCCGGCAGGTGCTCGGCCGCGTACCTCCGCAGCGCCGTGGCGGGGTCCTCCTGGAATTGACGGTCCGTCAGAACCGCGTAGGCGACGAGCCGGACGTCCCCCGGGCGGTCCTCGCGGGCGATCACCGCGGCGTGGGCGACCTCCGGGTGGCCGGCGAGCACCGCCTCCACCTCGCCGGGCTCGACGCGGAAGCCCCTGATCTTGATCTGCTCGTCGGTGCGGCCGAGGAAGACCAGCTCGCCGTCCGCCGTCCAGCGCACCAGGTCGCCGGTGCGGTACATCCGCTCCCCGGCGCCGCCGAAGGGGCTGGGCAGGAAGCGCTCGGCCGTCAGGGCGGGCCGGTCCAGGTAGCCGGTGGCCAGCCCGGCGCCCGCGAGGTACAGCTCCCCGGGCACGCCGGGCGGGACGGGGCGCTGCCGCGCGTCCAGCACGAACACCCGGGTGTTCGCGACCGGACGGCCGATCGGGACGGCCTGCGGCACCCCGTCGACGGTGCGCATCGTCGCGCACACCGTGGACTCGGTGGGGCCGTAGGCGTTGACCACCTTCGCGAAGTGGCGGGCCGCGTCGAGGACGGCGGGCGTGCAGGCCTCGCCGGCGGTGACCAGGGTGACCCCGGCGACGTCCTCGTCGAACTCGGTGGCGAGCACCACGGCGGGCGGCAGGGTGGCGTGGGTGATGCCGTGGACGCGCAGGAAGTCCGCCAGGGCCGGGCCGGGGATCCGGTGGGACTCCGGCACGACGACCAGGCACCCGCCGGTGAGCAGCGCCATCCAGGTGTCCCACACGGAGGCGTCGAAGCTCATCGAGGCGAACTGCAGGACCCGGCTGTCGCCGCCGACGCCGAGCGTCGCGGCCTGGGAGCACACCATGCTGGGGAGGCCGCGGTGGGAGACCACCACACCCTTGGGCCGACCTGTCGACCCCGAGGTGTAGATGACGTACGCCGGGTGGGCGGGGAGCAGCGGCGCGGTGCGCTCCGCGTCGGTGGGCGCGGTGGCCGGCCGCTCCGCGACCGAGCGCCGCACGTGCGCGTCGTCCAGGGCGAGGAGCGGGAGGCCGGGGCCGCCGGGCAGCCCGGCCGCCACCTCGGTGGTGCTGAGGACGCAGGCCGGGGCCGCGTCCCGCAGCATGAAGGCGATGCGGTCGGCGGGGTAGGACGGGTCGACGGGGAGGTAGGCCGCGCCGGCCTTCAGGACGGCGAGCAGGGCCACGACGATCTGCTCCGAGCGGGGCAGGGCGAGGGCCACGAGCCGCCCGGGCCCGATGCCGCGGGCGATCAGCTCGTGCGCCAGCCGGTTGGCGCGGGCGTCGAGTTCGGCGTAGGTCAGCTCGGTGTCGAGGTGGCGCACCGCCGGTGCGGCGGGGGTGCGCGCGGCCTGGGCGGCGAACAGTGCGGGCACCGGGAGCTCCGGCACCTCGGCGGCGGTGTCGTTCCACTCCCGCAGGACCTGCCGCCGCTCCTGCGCGGAGAGCAGGTCCACCTCGCCGACCCGGCCGTCCGGGTCGGCGGCCAGCGCCTCCAGCACCCGCTCCAGCCGGTCGGCGATGCCCTCGACGCTGGCGTGGTCGAACAGGTCGGCGTCGTACCCGATCGCGGCGACCAGCCCGCCGGCCTGCCCGGCCGCGGCGCCCGGGCGTTCGCCGAACACGAAGGACAGGTCGAAGGCCGAGATCCCCATGCTCAGGTCGTGGGACGCCACCTCCAGGCCGGGGAGGGCGAGTTCCGCGGTGATGCTGTTCAGCATGGAGACGCTCACCTGGAACAGCGGGTTGGCGCCGGGCACGCGGGCCGGGTTGAGCGCCTCGACGAGCGTCTCGAACGGGACGTCCTGGTGGGCGAAGGCGCCGAGGTCGGCCTCCCGGACCCGGCCGAGGAGTTCGGCGAAGGTCGGGTCGCCCGAGAGGTCGGTGCGCAGCACGAGGGTGCCGGCGAAGAAGCCCACGAGGCCGTCCAGCGCGGCGTCGGCGCGCCCGGAGGTGGCCGTGCCGAGCGGGATGTCCGGCCCCGCGCCGGAGCGGGACAGCACGACGGCGACGGCGGCCTGGAGCGCCATGAACACGGTGCAGTCGTGGGCCCGCGCGGCGGCGGCCAGCGCGGCGTGCAGCGCCGGGCCGACCTCGACCGCGACCTCGCCGCCGCGCAGGCCGACCGTGCCCGACCGCGGCCGGTCGAAGGGCAGCGCCAGCTGGTCCGGGAGGCCGGCCAGCGTCCGGCGCCAGTACTCGGTCTGCTGCGAGAGCCGGCTCTCCGGGTCGTCCTCGGTGCCGAGCAGTTCGCGCTGCCACAGCGTGAAGTCGGCGTACTGGACGGGCAGCGGCGGCCAGGCCGGCGCGGTGCCGGTGTGGCGCGCGCCGTACGCCTCGGCGAGGTCGTCGAGCAGCGGCTCCAGCGACCAGCCGTCGCAGGCCACGTGGTGGACGACCAGCAGGAGGACGTGCTCGTCCGGGCCGAGGCGGAAGAGGCGGGCGCGCAGGGCGGGTTCCGTGGTCAGCCGGAAGACGCGTTCGCTCTCCGCGGCGAGTTCGGCGTCCAGCGCGTCCGGGGTGGTGTCGGTGACGGTGAGGTCCGTCCGGGCCTCGGCCCGGGAGAGGATCCGCTGCCACGGCCGGCCGTCCTCGGTGGGCAGGACGGTGCGCAGCGCCTCGTGCCGCTCCACGACGTCGGCGAGGGCGGCGGTCAGCGCGTCGACGTCCAGGGCGCCGGACAGGCGGGCCGCGTACGGGATGTTGTAGGCCGCTCCGCCGTCGAGCTCGTTGAGGAACCAGAGGCGGCGCTGGGCGAAGGACAGCGGCAGGCGCTCCGGGCGCGCCGCGGGGCGCACGGCGGGCCGGGCCCGCTCTCCGAGGGCGACGGCCGCGGCCAGGCCGGCCGGGGTCGGGGTCTCGAACACGGCCCGGATGGACAGTTCGACGCCGAGGGCGGCGCGGATCCGGTCCACCAGCCGGATGACCAGCAGCGAGTGTCCGCCGAGGTCGAAGAAGGCGTCCTCGACGCCGACCCGTTCCAGGCCGAGGACGTCGGCGAACAGCCGGCACAGGGCCGCCTCGGTCGCGTTCGCGGGCTCGCGGCCGGTGGATCCGGAGGCGAACCCGGGTGCGGGGAGGGCGGCGCGGTCGATCTTGCCGTTCCGGGTGAGGGGGAGGGCGTCCAGGGTGACGATCGCTGCGGGGACCATGTAGGCGGGCAGGTGGAGGGCGGCGAAGTCGCGGAGTTCGCGCGGGTCGGCTGCGTCAGCGCAGGCGGCGTAAGCGACGAGCCGGGGGTCGCCGGGGGTGTCGTCGCGGACGACGACGGTGACGCCCCGGACGGCCGGGTGGCGGCCGAGGGCGGCCTCGATCTCGCCGAGTTCGATGCGGAAGCCGCGGATCTTGACCTGGTCGTCCGCGCGGCCGAGGTATTCGAGTTCCCCGTCGGCGGTCCAGCGGGCGAGGTCGCCGCTGCGGTAGAGGCGTGCGCCGGGTGCGTCGCCGAAGGGGTCGGGGACGAAGCGCTCGGCGGTGAGGCCGGGGCGGCCGAGGTAGCCCCGGGCGACCCCGGCGCCGCCGACGTACAGCTCGCCCGGCACACCGACCGGGACGGGCTCGCCGCGGCCGTCCAGGACGAGCGTCCGCCAGCCGGGCAGTGCGCGGCCGATCGGGCTGCGGGCGGTCTCGGTCCCTTCCGGGGTGAGGACCCGCCAGGTGACGTGGACGGTGGTCTCGGTGATCCCGTACATGTTCACCAGGACCGGGCGGTCGGGGGCGTGGCGGCGCCACCAGGCGCGCACGGGGGCCATGTCGAGCGCCTCGCCGCCGAACACGACCAGGCGCAGGCTCAGTTCGCCGGCCGGGCGGCGCTCCTCCTGGGCGACGAGCTGGCGGAACGCGGACGGTGTCTGGGAGAGCACGGTGACGCGTTCGCGGACCAGCAGGTCGAGGAAGGCCGCGGGGTCGCGCGTGACCTCGCGGGGGACGACGACGAGCCGTCCGCCGTAGGCGAGGGCGCCCCAGATCTCCCAGACCGAGAAGTCGAAGGCGAAGGAGTGGAACAGCGACCAGACGTCGCGCTCCGACGGCTTCGCCAGGCCCTCGGTCGAGGCCAGGAGCCCGGCGAGGTTGCCGTGGGTGACTTCGACGCCCTTCGGCCTGCCGGTGGAGCCGGACGTGTAGATGACGTAGGCGAGTTCGCCGGCCTCCGGGCGGACGGATCCGGTATGGACGGCGTCCGTCGCCCGGGAGGTGTCGAGGGTGCGCCAGGGCCCGGCGGGGACGCGGTCGGCGGCGTCGGTGAGGACGAGCGGGACGCGGGCGTCGCCGAGGACGTACGCGATGCGGCTCGCCGGGTTGTCCGGGTCGACGGGGACGTACGCGGCGCCGAGGCGCCACACGGCGAGGACGGCGGCGGCCATGTCGACGGTGCGGGTGAGGCACAGGCCGATGCGGTCGCCACGGTTCACGCCGGCCCCGGCGAGCAGGGCGGCGAAGCTCGCGGCACGCTCGTCGAGTTGACGATATGTCAACTCCAGGGTGCCGTCGCTCACCGCGACGCTGTCACCAGCCGCGGCCACCCGCCCGGCGAACCGCTCCGCCGCCGACGGCCCCACCCCGGGCAACGAGGCGTCCGTGCCGGCCCGTTCGAGCACCCACCGCCGCTCGGCCCCGTCCAGCACCGGCAGTTCGCCGATCGGGCGCCCCGGCCCGGCCAGCACCCCGGCCAGCAGCAGCTTCCAGCGGCGGGCCACGGCCTGCGACGTGGTCCGGTCGAACAGGTCCTCGGCGTACTCCAGCACCCCGCTCAGGCCGGCCGGTCCGCCGTCCCCGTCGCGGTGCTCGGTCACGCCCAGGCTCAGGTCGAACTTGGCGGAGCCCGCCTCGAAGGGCTCGTCGGCGACCTCCAGGCCAGGGAGGACCAGGCCGCCGTCCCCGCCGGCCTCCAGTGCGAAGCTCACCTGGAACAGCGGGTTCCCGCCCGCAGTGCGGGCGGGGTTGACGGCCTCGACCACCCGGTCGAAGGGGACGTCCTGGTGGGCGATCGCGGTCAGGGCCGTCCGGCGCACCCGCTTCAGGAGCTCCGCGAACGTCGGGTCGCCGGAGCAGTCGAGCCGGAACACCAGGGTGTTGACGAAGAACCCGACGACCTCCTGCAGGTCCTCGTCGGTCCGGCCGTCCACCGGCGAGCCGATCGGGAGGTCGGTGCCCGCCCCCAGCCGGCTGAGCAGCGCCGCGAAACCCGCCTGGAGCACCGTGAACAGCGTGACCCGGTGCTCGCGGGCCAGCCGGGCCAGCCCGCGGTGGGTGTCGGCGTCGAGCTCGAAGTGCACCGTCCCGGCGCGGGAGGGGCTTGTCGTTGAGGAGTCGGCCCGGGAGGACCCGGCCCGGGCGGACCCGGCCGACTGCGGCCACGGGCGGTCGCGGGGGAGCCGCAGCTCCGGCGGCGCTCCATGCAACTCCTCCCGCCAGTAGTCGAGTTGCCGCGAGAAGAGGCTGTCGGGATCGTCCTCCGCGCCCAACGACCGCCGCTGGCGCACCGCGTGGTCCGTGTACTCCGTCGGCAGGGCAGGCCACTCGGGCGCGGCGCCGGCGCGGCGCGCGGCGTAGGCCGTCCCGAGGTCGCGGTCCACCAGGCCGACGGACCACCCGTCCGCGGCGATGTGGTGGATCACCAGCGCCAGCACGTGCTCCTCGGGGCCGGTCGCGAACAGCCAGGCCCGCACCGGGAGTTCGGAGGTCAGGTCGAAGTCGTGCCGGCAGGCCCGGCCGATCCGCTCGGCCACCTCGCCGGAGCCGCACTCGGCGAACTCCACCGCGAACCGCGCGGCGACGTCACCGGCGGCCACGACCTGCTGCCACGGTTCTCCGGCGACCTCCGGGAAGACCGTCCGCAGCGCCGCGTGCCGGCGCACGACGTCGCCGAGCGCCGCCGTCAGCGCCGTCCGGTCCAGCCGCCCGGTGATCCGGACCACCCGGGGCATGTTGTATCCGGCTCGGAACTCCCCGAGCCTGGAGAGGAACCACAGCCGCTGCTGCGCCAGGGACAGCGGCAGCCTGCCGGTGCCCGCCGCGGCGGGGGTGTCCGTCCCGGCGGGAGCCGGGACGGGGGTCGACCCGTCCTCCGGGGCGTCCAGACCACGAGACATCTCGATGTACCTCCTCACTCCGTCCCGACCGACCGTTCCTAGGCGCTGCGCAGGCTCTTGGGCCGCATGTCGGTCCAGTTCCGCTCGATCCACTCCAGGCACTCGGGCTTCTTGCCGCGCGCCCCGGCGTCCCGCCAGCCGACCGGGTTCTCCCGGTCCTGCGGCCAGATCGAGTACTGCTCCTCGTCGTTCACCACGACCTTGTAGTCCAGGTCCAGTTCGTCGTTCGACATGCCAGCCTCCACGGCCTTCAGAGGGAATAGGGATGGGTGTGCTCGCGGTGGGACGGTCAGGCGGACAGGTGGCGGGCGAGTTCCGCGACCGTCGGGTGGAGCTGGACGTCGACCGGCCTGAGCGCGAGGCCGAGCCCGCGCTGCACCCGGAAGGCGATCTGCACGGCGCGGATGGAGTCGCCGCCGAGGTCGAAGAAGTCGTCCTCCAGGCCGACCCGGTCGACCTTGAGGATCTCCGCCCACACCCGGGCCAGGCCCTCCTCGACGGGGGTGCGCGGTGCCACGTAGCCGGCGGCGTCGCCGGAGAACTCCGGTGCCGGCAGGGCGGCGCGGTCGATCTTCCCGTTGGGGGTCAGCGGCAGCGTCTCCAGGACGACGAACGCCGAGGGGACCATGTACGCGGGCAGGTGCACGGTGGCGAAGTCGCGCAGCTCGCGCGGGTCGGTCCCGTCCGGGCAGGCCGTGTAGGCGACGAGCCGGCGGTCGCCGGGGGTGTCCTCGCGGACGACGACGGTGACGCCGCGTACGGCGGGGTGGCGGCCGACGGCGGCGGCGACTTCGCCGAGTTCGATGCGGAAGCCGCGGATCTTGACCTGGTCGTCGTTGCGGCCGAGGTATTCGAGCTCTCCGGTGGCGGTCCAGCGGGCGAGGTCGCCGCTGCGGTAGAGGCGGGCGCCGGGCGCGTCGGTGAAGGGGTCGGGGACGAAGCGTTCGGCGGTCAGGGCGGGTCGTCCGAGGTAGCCGCGGGCCACGGCGTCGCCGCCGACGTACAGTTCGCCCTGCACGCCCACCGGTGCGGGATTGCCGTCGGCGTCGAGGACGAGTGTTCGGTAGCCGGGGAGGGCGCGGCCGATGGGGCTGCTGCTGGTCTCGATCCGTTCCTCGTCCAGGACTTGCCAGGTGACGTGGACGGTGGTTTCGGTGATCCCGTACATGTTGACCAGGACCGGGCGGTCGGGCGCGTGGCGGCGCCACCAGGCGCGCACGGAGGCCAGGTCGAGCGCCTCGCCCGCGAACACGACCAGGCGCAGAACCAGTTCGTCCCAAGGGCGCTGCTCCTCCGCGGTCACGAGCTGGCGGAACGCGGACGGTGTCTGGGAGAGCACCGTGACGCGTTCGCGGACCAGGAGGTCGAGGAAGGCCGCGGGATCGCGCGTGACCTCGCGCGGGACGACGACGAGCCGTCCGCCGAAGGCGAGGGCACCCCACATCTCCCAGACCGAGACGTCGAAGGCGAAGGAGTGGAACAGCGACCAGACGTCGGAGTCCGACAGGCCGACCGTCTCCTCGCCGGCGGCGAGCAGCGTGGCGAGGTTGCCGTGGGTGACCTCGACGCCCTTCGGTGTGCCGGTGGAGCCCGAGGTGTAGATGACGTAGGCGAGTTCGCCGGCCTCCGGGCGGACGGATCCGGTGTGGACGGCGTCCGTCACCTGGGTGGTGACGAGGGTGCGCCAGGTGCCGGCGGGGATCCGGCCGACGGTGTCGGGGTCGGTCAGGACGAGCGGGACCCGCGCGTTCCCGAGGACGAATTCGAGCCGGGCCGCCGGATAGTCGGCGTCGACGGGGACGTACGCGGCGCCGAGGCGCCACACGGCGAGGACGGCGGCGGCCATGTCGACCGTGCGGGTGAGGCACAGGCCGATGCGGTCGCCGCGGTTCACGCCGGACTCGGTGAGCAGTGCGGCGAATCTGCCAGCACGCTCGTTGAGTTGACGATACGTCAGTTCTTTTCCCGTTCTGTCCGTGACAGCGAGGTGGTCGCCGCGGGCCGCCACCTGCGCCGCGAACCGCTCCAGCGCTCCCGTCGGTGCCGTCGGCGCGCTCAGCGTCGCGGCGGGTGTTGTAGCCGGCACAGCCGTCGCGGCCGGCCCGGTGAGCTCGCCCTCGGGGTCGTCGACCAGCAACTCCAGCGCCCTGACGTGCTGTTCGGCAATCTCCTCGATCTGCTCCGGGGCCAGCCGGTTGGCGTCGTAGTCGATGCACAGCTGGAGGCCGTCGGTCAGCGGGTTGCGGAAGAACGTGACGGTGAGCGGGACGTCGGCCGGCTCCACGCGGCGGATGGCGGTCAGTTCGCCCAGTCCGCTGAGCAGCCCCGCGTGTTCGCCGTCGCCCATGGTGTCGCGCATGACGTGGAAGTTGTTGAACGTGAAGTTGGTCGTGAACAGGTCGCGGCCGCCGGTGAACTGCCGGATCCGGGCCAGCGGCATCCGGCGGTGCGGCAGGATCCGGGCCTCCGCGTCGAAGACCCGCCGGACGAGGTCGGCGCGGCTGCCGCCGGCGGTGCCGACCCGGAACGGGACGGTGTTGAGGAACAGTCCGCGGGCCTCGGTGCCGCCGTTCTCCTCCAGCCGGCCGTTGAGCGTGAGCCCGCAGCAGACGTCGTCGAGGCCCGTCTGCGCGGCGATCACCTGGAGGTGCGCGGTGAGCAGGACGGTCTTCTCCGGCACGCCGAGGCGCTTGGCGAGCGCCGTGACCCGCGGGGCCAGGGCCGCCGGGACGTGCGCGTCGCGCCAGCCGTAGCCGTCGACCACGCCGCTCGCGCCGTCGCTGCGCAGCGTCGGCCCGGCGGGCGCGGGCGCCTCCCCGGCGCGTGCCGGGAGCTGCGGCGGGGTGCTCCCGGCGAGCGTCTCCGTCCAGAACCGCCGGGCCTCGGGCGAGGCCGAGGCGCGCTGCTCCAGGGCGACGAAGTCGCGGTAGGCCGAGGCCGGGGCGGGGAGTTCGGCCAGGCCGGCGCCGTCCAGGAGCCGGGTGTACTGGAGGAGGATCTCGGTGATCGTCGACCACAGGCTCCAGCCGTCGAGGATCGCGTGGTGCTCCACCATCGTCCACTGGAAGCTGTCGTCGGTGAGCACCTGCGCGGCCAGGCGCAGCATGGGCGGGCGCTCCACGTCGAACGGGCGGCGGCGCTCGCGCTCCATCAGCTCGTCGACGGCCCGCTCCTGCTCCGCCGGGGTGAGGGCCCGCAGGTCCTCGACGACGACCGGCAGTTCGGCCTCGCGGTGCACGAGCTGCATCGGTTCGGCGAAGGTCGCCAGGTCGAAGCCGGTCCGCAGCACGGGGTGCCGGGCGACCACGGACCGCACGGCCCGGTGGAAGGCGTCCTCGTCGAAGCGGTACGGCAGGCGGTAGCTCGCCGCGTTGACGTACGGGAGGACGCGGGGATCGGAGGCCGTGTGGTAGATCATTCCGACCTGGAGCGCCGCCATGGGGTAGGCGTCGTCGAGGCCGGCCGCGGGGCCGTCGCCGATCCGGGCCCGGTCGGCGGGGGAGAGCAGTTCGAAGGGCTTGGTGCCCGCGCGGTCGCCGGCCGTGTCGGCGGCGGCGGCGAGGCCGGCGAGGGTGCGGTGCTCGTAGATCTGCGCGACGGCGAGGCCGAGCCCGCGCCCCCGGGCGAGGGCGGCCACCTGCACGGCGCGGATGGAGTCGCCGCCGAGGTCGAAGAAGCCGTCGTCCGCGCCGACCTTGTCCACCTGGAGGATCTCGGCCCAGATCTCGGCGAGGATGTCCTCGGCCGGGGTGCGCGGTGCCACGTAGCCGGCGGTGTCGCCGGAGAACTCCGGTGCGGGGAGGGCGGCGTGGTCGATCTTGCCGTTGCGGGTGAGGGGGAGGGCGTCCAGGGTGACGACCGCGGCCGGGACCATGTGGGAGGGGAGGTGGGCGGCGGCGAGGTCGCGCAGGTCGTGCGGGTCGGCTGTGCCGGTTCCTTCGGATTTGTCGGGGCAGGCGGCGTAGGCGACGAGCCTGTCCTCGCGGACGACGACGGTGACGCCGCGTACGGCGGGGTGGCGGCCGACGGCGGCGGCCACTTCGCCGAGTTCGATGCGGAAGCCGCGGATCTTGACCTGGTCGTCGTTACGGCCGAGGTATTCGAGCTCTCCGTCGGTGGTCCAGCGGGCGAGGTCACCGCTGCGGTAGAGGCGGGCGCCGGGCGCGTCGGTGAAGGGGTCGGGGACGAAGCGCTCGGCGGTGAGGCCCGGTCGTCCGAGGTAGCCGCGGGCCACGGCGTCGCCGCCGACGTACAGTTCGCCCTGCACGCCCACCGGCACCGGCTCGCCGTACTCGTCCAGGACGAGCGCGCGGTAGCCGGGCAGCGCGCGGCCGATGGGGCTGCTGCTGGTCTCGATCCGTTCCTCGTCCAGGACCCGCCAGGTGACGTGGACGGTGGTCTCGGTGATCCCGTACATGTTGACCAGGACCGGTCGGTGGGGCGCGTGGCGGCGCCACCAGGCGCGCACGGGGGCCATGTCGAGCGCCTCGCCGCCGAACACGACCAGGCGCAGGCTCAGTTCGCCGGCCGGGCGGCGCTCCTCCTGGGCGACGAGCTGGCGGAACGCGGAGGGGGTCTGGTTCAGGACGGTGACGCGTTCGCGGACGAGCAGGTCGCGGAAGGCCGCGGGGTCGCGCGTGACCTCGCGGGGGACGACGACGAGCCGTCCGCCGTAGGCGAGGGCGCCCCAGATCTCCCAGACCGAGAAGTCGAAGGCGAAGGAGTGGAACAGCGACCAGACGTCGGTGTCGCGCAGGCCGACGGTCTCCTCGCCGGCGTCCAGCAGTGCGGCGAGGTTGCCGTGCGTGACTTCGACGCCCTTCGGTGTGCCGGTGGAGCCGGAGGTGTAGATGACGTAGGCGAGTTCGCCGGCCTCGGGGCGGACGGAGCCGGTGTGGACGGCGTCCGTCGCCTGGGAGGTGTCGAGGGTGTGCCAGGGTCCGGCGGGGACGTGGTCGGCGGCGTCGGTGAGGACGAGCGGGACGCGGGCGTCGCCGAGGACGTACGCGATGCGGCTCGCCGGGTTGTCCGGGTCGACGGGGACGTACGCGGCGCCGAGGCGCCACACGGCGAGGACGGCGGCGGCCATGTCGACGGTGCGGGTGAGGCACAGGCCGATGCGGTCGCCGCGGTTCACGCCGGCCCCGGCGAGCAGGGCGGCGAAGCTCGCGGCACGCTCGTCGAGTTGACGATATGTCAACTCCAGGGTGCCGTCGCTCACCGCGACGCTGTCACCGGCCGCCGCCACCCGCCCGGCGAACCGCTCCGCCGCCGACGGCCCCACCCGCGGCGCCGGAGCCGCGCCGACGAGCCGCGCCCGCTCCTCGGCCGACAACAGTTCGGCCCGCGCCACGAGCGCCTCCGGCTCGGCCAGGAGCGCCCCGAGCAGCCGGCACCAGTGCCCGGCCAGGCGCGCGGCCTGCGCCGCGTCGATCAGCTCGGTCCGGTGCTCGACCTCGACCTCGATCCGCTCGCCGTCGTCGTTGACGTTCCAGGTCAGGTCGAACTTGGCGGTCGCGGTGTTCACCGGGACGTGGGCGGTCTCCAGCCCCGCCATCCGCGGTGCGGCGTGCCCGCGGCTGTAACCGAACAGGACCCGGAACAGCGGCGAGCCGTCGCGATCGGTGCCCAGGCGCCGGGCGAGGTCCTCCAGGACGACGTCCTGGTGCTCCAGGGCGTCGATGAACGCGTCCCTGGTGGTGCCGAGGAGCCCGGCGAAGTCGGTGCCCGCGCCGGCCGTGATCCGCAGCGGGACCACCTTGACGAGGCAGTCCACCAGCCGCTCCGTCGCCGGGTCGTCGCGGCCGGCCAGCGACGTGCCGATGACGAGGTCCTGCTGCCCGGAGCAGCGGGTGAGCAGCGCGGCGAAGCCGGCGAGGAGCGTCACGGCGGGGCTCACCCGGCGGGTCCGGCCGAACTCGCGGATCGTGGCGCAGAGTTCGTCGGGCAGGGTGAACCGGGACGTCATGCCGCGGTTGGTGCGGGCGGACGGCCGGCGGCCGGAGCCGAGCGGCTCGGTCGCCGCGGGGGCGTCGCGCAGCGTCCGCTCCCAGAAGGCGAGGTTCTCCTCGGCGGTGGCGGCGTCCAGCGGCGGGAGCTCGGGCTCAGCCGGTGCGTCCGCCGGGACATCCACGGAGACGGGGTCCCCGTCGGCCCGGTAGTGGGCGGCGAGCTCCTCCAGCAGGACGTCCACCGACCAGCCGTCGCTCACGAGGTGGTGGGACACCAGCAGCAGGAAGCACTCGTCCTCGGCGTAGCGGATGACGGACACCCGTAGCAGGGGGTCGGTGGCGACGGCGAAGGGCCGCGCGATCTCCTCGTCCATGGCCTGCCGGGCCGCCGCCTCGTCGGGCAGCCGCAGCACCCGGACCGGGACGTCGGCGTGGTCGAGGACGGTCCGGCGGGGGAGCCCGGCGACGGACACGAACCGCGTCCGCAGCGCGCGGTGGCGCCGGACGAGCGCCTCGACCGCGTGCCGCAGGCCGTCCGGGGACAGCTCGCCCCGCAGGCGCAGCGCGGCCGGCACGTTGTAGACCGGCTGCCCCGGGTTGACCTGCTCGGCGAGCCAGATGCCGTGCTGCGTGGGGGACAGAAAGCGGGTCATGGTGGTCACATCCCTTCCTGGTCGGCGGTCTGCCGCTGCCGGTGGGTGTCCGCCCGCGCGAGCCGGATGACCCGGACGGTCCGCTGCAGGCCGGGGAGGTCGGGCTCGTGCGCCTCGACGTAGGCCGCGAGCGAGGCGACCGTCCCGTCGACGAGCAGGACGCGCAGCGGCACCGTGACGGACAGCTCGCGGCGCAGCCGGGCCACGATCCTCGTGGCGGTCAGCGAGTAGCCGCCGAGCGCGAAGAAGTCCTCGTCGGCGCCGACGGCGGCGACGCCGAGCTCGTCGGCCCAGATGCCGGCCAGGACGGTTTCGAGGGCGTCGCGCTGGCGGGAGGCCGGAGTGGCGCCGTGGTCCTGTTCCTGGTCGGCTGCGACCGCCACCGCCTGGGCGGCCGGGCTCGGAACGGCCGGGTCCCCGGCCGGCAGCCACTGGTCGGCCCGCAGCTCCGGGTCCCGCACCACGGCCGCGAGGAGCGACAGGTAGTGCTCGACGAACCGGGCGATGCGCGCCGCGTCGTAGCGGTCGGCCCGGTACTCGACGTTGCCGATGGTCCCCGACGCGGTGGCCTCCAGCGTCACCATCAGGCCAAACTTCGCCGAGCCGACCCGGACGGGCACCTCCTCGGCCTCGGCGCCCGGGAGCGTCAGCCGCACCGGGTCGACGTTGAGCAGCTCGAAGATGACGGAGGTCGGCGGCGTGCCCGGGGCGCCGTGGGCCCGCCGCTCCCGCAGGGCCGCCTCCAGCGGGTAGTCCTGGTGCGCGTAGGCGTCGATGACGGTGGTCCGGGCGCGGTCCAGGAGCTCGCGGAACGGGACGCCGGGGGCGAGCCGGGTGCGCAGCTGCACGAGGTTGACGAACGAGCCGACCACCGTCTCCAGCTGGGGGTGGCCGCGGCCGGCGACGGAGGTGCCGACGGTCAGGTCGTCCTGGCCGGAGTAGCGGTGGAGGAGCCCGAGGAACGCGGCGTAGAGCACCATGAACGGGGTCGCGCCGCTGCGCCGTCCGAGGGCCTCGACCTCGCCGAGGAGCCCGGCGGGCATCTCGAAGCGGTGGCAGCCGGCGCGCAGGCCGGGGCCGGCGTCGGCGCGGTGCAGGGCCGTCAGGTCCACCTCGGGGGCGGTGACGACGTCCTCGCGCCAGTGCTCCCGCAGCGCGGGCAGCCGCTCGGCCAGCACGTCCCGGTGCCAGGACGCGTAGTCCAGGTAGCCGGTGCGCGGTCCGTCCTGCGGCGCGCCCGCCCGGCTGGCGTACAGGGTGCCGAGCTCGTCGACGAGGTGGGCGAGCGACCACTGGTCGCAGACGATGTGGTGGACGACGAGGACGAGGGCCCAGTCGTCGTCCGCGAGGCGGACGAGCAGCGCACGCAGCGCGTTCTCGGCCAGGTCGAAGGGCGCGTCGACGGTGCGCCGGACCAGTGCGGCGAGGGCCGCGTCGTCGTGTCCGGGCAGGTCGACCGTCTCGAAGGGGACCGCCGAGACGGGGGCGACGCCCTGGACCGGGCCGGCGTCCGACTCCGTGATCCGCAGCCGCAGCGCCTCGTGACGCCGCACCAGCCCGTCCAGGGCCCGCCGCAGCGCCGCCGGGTCGACCGTGCCGCGCAGCCGCCAGTACAGCGGGAAGTTGTACTGCGCCGCGCCCGGGTCGAGCTGTTCGGCGAGCCAGATGCCGGTCTGCGCGGAGCTGAGCGGGTGGGCGCCGCCGGCCGGTGCCACCGGGATCGGCGCCACCGTGGTCGGCGCGGCCCGGCCGATCAGGGCGGCGAGGCCGGACAGCGTCGGGTGGTGGAAGAGGTCCTCGACGGTGACCTCGGCGCCGAAGACGGTGCCCGCCCGCATGGCGACCCGGGCGGCGAGCAGCGAGTGCCCGCCGAGGGCGAAGAAGTCGGAGCCGGCCTCGATCTCGGTGGGGGAGACGTCCAGCACCTCGGCCCAGATGCCCGCCAGGAGGGCTTCGGCGGAGCTCAGCGCGGGAGCGTCCGGGGCCGTGGCGTCGGCCGTTTCCGGGCCGGGGCTCTCCTCGACGTCGAGCACGGGCAGGTCCGGCGAGTCCAGGAGTGCGGCCAGCACCTGGCGGACGTCCGCGCAGAAGGCCGTCACGCCGGCGGGGTCGTAGAGGTCGCGGTCGAACTCGCAGCCGGCCTCCTTGCGGTCGGGGTCGATGCTGAGGACCAGGTCCCGGTCGGCGAGCCGGGGTCCGAGGCCGCTCCACTGCTCGGCCGGGCGCCCGAACAGCACGGCGACGCCGGAGCGTTCGGCGGACTCCGGACCCGACTCCGCTTCGAGTTCGGCGTCCAGCCCGGCTTCGAGCTCGGCCTCCAGCCGGCCGAGGGCCGCCGCCGCGGCGGTCCGCCCGCCCAGCTCGACCCCGACGTCGACGAGCCGGGCCGGTCCGAGGTCCGTCCCGACCGCGAGCACCGTGCGCCCGCGCCGGTGGCGGGCGGCCAGCGCGGCGGCGACCGCGGCGACGGCCGCCGTCCGCGGCTCGATCCCGTAGCGGGCCGAGACCTCCGTGAGGCACTCGGCGAAGGCGGCGCCGTCGAGGCCCACCGTCGCGCGCCGGAACTGCGGCACCGGCGGGCGCGGCCGGTCGGGCGGCAGGGTCGCGTGGGCGGCCGGGGACGGGAAGGGATTAGCCGACATCGGCGATCGACTCCTCGGCGCCCTTGACGACGACGGTCCGGCCGAGGACGAGGGCGTCCAGCTTCGAGCGCAGGAACGTCCGCAGGGCCTCCTGCGGGGTCGCGATGATCGGCTGGCCGCGCAGGTTGAACGAGGTGTTCAGCACCACCGGGGTGCCGGTGCGGCGGCCGAAGGCGCCGATCAGCTCGAAGAACCGCGGGTTGCTCTCCGGGTGGAGCACCTGGACGCGCGCGCTGCCGTCGACGTGGGTGACCGCGCCGAGGTCGTCGCGGTGCCCGGCGCGGGTCTGCGTCACGAACAGCATGTGGGCGTACCGGGATTCGGTGCCGGGCTCGATCTCGAAGTACTCGGAGGCGTCCTGGACGCGGACGACCGGCGCGAACGGCCGGAAGCTCTCGCGCTCCTTGACCACCTCGTTCAGGCGGTCGCGCATGGCCTCGGTCCGCGGGTCGGCGAGGATGCTGCGGTTGCCGAGCGCGCGGGGGCCGAACTCCATCCGGCCCTGGACCCACGCGGTGATCCGGCCGTCGGCCAGCAGCTCCGAGACCCGCTCGGCGAGTTCGGCGTCGGTGGCGTACTCCTCGACGGTGCAGCCCGCCGGCTCGCCGACCGCCGCCGCCAGCTCCTCGTCGGAGAACCCGGGCCCCCAGTACGGCATGGACATCCGCCCGGCCCCGGCGGACGCGGCGGCGTCCGCCGCGAGCGCCGCGCCGATCGCGGTGCCGTCGTCGCTGGAGGCCGGCTGGACGAAGACGTCGTCGAACAGCCGGCTGCGCGACACGAGGCCGTTGAGCGTGCAGTTGAGCGCGACGCCGCCGGCCAGGCAGAGCCGGTTCAGGCCGGTGCGCTCGCGGGCCGCGCGCAGGACGTGCAGCATCGACTGCTCGGTGATCGCCTGGAGGGCCGCGGCGATGTCGGCGTGCTCCTGGGTCGAGGGCTGCCCCGGGAGCCGCGCGGGGCCGAGCACGGCCGCCAGTTCGCGCAGGACGCCCTCGTGGGTCTCGTGCTCGAAGGCCGTGCGGTCCCGGGCCAGTACGGGGACGGTGTACGTGCCGTCCTCCCGCAGCCGCACCATGTCGGCGAAGCGGTCGTAGTAGCGCTGCGGGTCCCCGTAGGGCGCGAGTCCCATCACCTTGTACTCGTCCATGAAGGGGACGAAGCCGAGGTGGTGGGTCACCAGGCTGTAGAGGATCCCGACCGAGTGCATGGCCGGGACGGTGCGCAGGACCTCGATCTCCTCGCCCCGGCCGACCGCGACGGTGAGGCTCTCGGACTCGCCCATCCCGTCGCTCACCACGATCAGCGACTCCTCGAACCCGCTGGGGTAGAAGGTGCTCGCGGCGTGGGCGAGGTGGTGCGGGACGGGCCGGAAGCGGTCGCCCCAGGGCCGGCCGGGAAGGAACTTCTCGGCCAGGGCGATCTGCGACGCCGTCGAGTACACCTCGCGGAACCGGGTGGCCGCGTAGGTGCTCCCGGCGCCGCCGGCCGGCTCCCCGTAGGCGAAGCCGTGCGCCAGGACGTCGACGTCGTCGGGTTTCAGCCCGCCCTGCTCCAGGCAGAACGCGATCGCGTTGGCCGGGAACGACCCGGTGGTCTTCTCGCCGGTGAACCGCTCCTCCGCGGCGGCGGCCACGACCTCGCCGTCGATCACCAGGGCAGCCGCCGAGTCGTAGCCCTGGGCGAACCTGTGCAGCCGGGGATCGAGCCCGGGGAAAGCCGCCCGCTTGAATTCCAGTCCGCCGTTCAGCCCGCTGTAGCCGAGGACGCGCATAGTCTCCAACCTCACCGTCGTTGCCACGCGAAATCGTTCGGCCCTCACGCTAGGCCGGGAAAGCGCCGCGCGTCGCCGCCCGCAGGTCGAGAACCGACCTGTACTCCGGTAGGGCCGGGATTCTGTCCCAAAGGACGAGCGGTAAATCGTTGACCCGTGCGAGGCGCCGCTCCTAATGTGACCGGCGGAGTTATCGGAAGAACAGCGGATTCCGTCAGGATTCGTGTGAGCGACCGGGTGATGGGAGCCTGTGCTCGATGTGCGGAATAGCCGGGGTCTACGGATTCGACGACCCGGCCGGCCTGGACCCCGACGTCCTGACGGCCATGACCGACGCGCTGGTGCACCGGGGGCCAGACGCGCACACCACCTGCCAGACCGGCGCGTTCACCGCCGGGTTCCGCCGCCTGTCGCTGGTCGACCTGGCCGGCGGGGGACAGCCCCACGCCACCCCGGACTCCTCGGTGGTCTCGGTGTGCAACGGCGAGATATTCAACCACCGGGAACTGCGCGAGGAACTCCGGAGAAAGGGCCACGCATTCAGGTCCGGTTCGGACACGGAAGTCCTGGTCCACCTCTACGAGGAATACGGCACCGAACTCACCGACCACCTCGACGGCCAGTTCGCCTTCGCCCTCTACGACCGGCGCGAGGACCGCCTCGTGCTCGCCCGCGACCATTGCGGAGTGCTGCCGCTGTTCTACACCGAGGTGGCCGGCCGAATCGTTTTCGCCTCCGAGGCCAAGAGCATTCTGCGCCACCCGCTGGTGGAACGCCGGGTCGATCTGCGCGGACTCGACCAGGTCCTCTCGCTGCCCGGACTGGTCAGCCCCCGGACGATGTTCGAGGGCATCAGGTCGCTGCGCCCCGGCGAGCGGCTCGTCGCGGACCGCTCGGGCCACCGCACCGAACGCTACTGGGACCTCGACTACCCGCTCTGGGACGACGAGGCCCGCCGCCGCGACGCCGCCGCCCTGCGCGACCCGCGCGTCCTCGACACCTGCGCCGACCGCACCCGGGACCTCCTTGAAGTCGCCGTCCGCTCCCGCTCGGTCGCGGACGTCCCCGTCGGGACCTACCTCAGCGGCGGCCTGGACTCCAGCCTGATCGGCGCGCTCCTGGCCGCCGGCCGCCCCGGCCACGCGTGGCCCAGCTACGCGGTCACCTTCCCCGGCAGCAGCATCGACGAGGCGCGCTACCAGCGGCTGGTGGCCGGCAAGATCGGCACCCGCCACCACGAGGTGCCGGTCGACGCCGCCGACACCGCCGGCCTGCTCGGCGCCATGGTCCGGCACGCCGAGACCCCGGTGAAGGAGTCCTACAACGTCTGCTCGATGCTGCTGGCCCGAGAGGTGCGCGCCACCGGCACGGTCGCGGTGCTCAGCGGCGAGGGCGCCGACGAGCTGTTCGGCGGCTACCCGGGCTACCTGTTCGACACCGGCGGCCCCGGCCGCGGCCCGGCCGACCTCCTGGAGGAGCAGCTCGAACGCGCGGCCGCCCACCGGATGTGGGGCCTGGACCTGCGCTACGAGACCGACCAGGTGCCCGCCCACGACCTGCGCCGCCAGCTCTACAGCGGCCCGCTGGCCGAGGAGTTCGACGCCTTCTCGGTCACCTCCCAGCGCCTCGTCGACCCGGAGCGCCTGATCGGGCGCCACCCGCTGCACCAGCGCTCCTACCTGGACTTCCACCTGCGGCTCGCCGACCACCTGCTCGGCGACCACGGCGACCGGATGGCCATGGCGAGCTCCGTCGAGATGCGCTTCCCGTTCCTGGCCAGGGACGTCGTCCGGCACGCGACCACGATCCCGCCGTCCCTGATGACGGCCGGCGGCCGGGAGAAGGCCGTGCTGCGCCGCGCGGCCGAGGGCCTCGTCCCGCAGGAGGTGCTCGACCGCCGCAAGTTCGGCTTCCGCAGCCAGACCAGCACCGAACTGCTCCTGGCCGGCGACGAGTGGTTCGACGACCTGCTCTCGCCCGCGACCGTGCGCCGGCAGGGCTACTTCGACCCGGCCGTCGTCGCCGAGCTGATCCGCCGCCAGACCTCGGGGGCCCGCACCGTGCACCCGCACCTCGACACGGACTACCTGCTCGTCATCGCGACCTTCGCGATCTTCCTGGAGGAGTTCGGCCTGCCGTGCCTGGGATGACCCGAGAACGCGTCACCACGCCCCCGGCGGCCGCCGCGCGACCCCTGCCGGCCGGCGCCCCCGCGCGCACCGGGGAGCCCGGGGCCCGCAAGCCGCTGATCGGCGTGATCGGCGGAATGGGCCCGCTGGCCTCCACCGAGCTGCTCAACACCGTGTACGGGCTCGAACCGCCCGAGCACGAGCAGCTCGCCGCCCGGATCCTGCTGTGGTCCGACCCGGCCGTGGCCGACCGGACCACCGCCATCCAGTCCGGGACGGTCGGCCTCGTCCGCGACGCGCTGGAGGACTCGGTCGAGCGCCTGCTCACCGCCGGCGCCGACGTCGTCGTGGTGGCCTGCATCACCGCGCACCCCGCGATCCGGCTGCTGCCGGAGGCGCTGCGCTCGCGCTGCGTCTCCCTGGTGGACCTGGTCTTCGAGCAGCTCGCCGAACGCCCCGGCCGGCACCTGGTGCTGTGCACCCGGGGCAGCGTGCTGGCCGGCGTCTTCACCGGCCACGAGCGGTGGCCGCAGTACGCGCAGCGCCTGGTCCTGCCCGACGAGGCCGACCAGGAACAGCTGCACCACCACATCTACCGGCTCAAGCGCAACGCCGACCGGCTCCCGACGGTCGACTTCGTCCGCGGCCTGCTGCCGAAGTACCGGGCGTCCGCGTTCGTCGCCGGCTGCACCGAACTGCACCTGGTGACCAGGGCGATCGAGGCCCGCGGACTGACCCGCCACCTGCCCAGCATCGACCCGATGACCGTCATCGCACGGCGGATCAGGAACGGAGAGATATGACCACGCCGACGGTTCTGACGCGATGGGCGGACGGCCTGGCCCGCGACGGCGCCCGCTGCGCCGTCAAGTCCGGTGAGCGGAAGGTGAGTTACGAAGAGCTGGCGGGCCGGGTGGCCGGCTACCAGGCCGCCTTCGAGGGGGTGCGGCCCGCCGACCCGGTCCTGATCTCCTGCGCCGACCCGGTGGAGGTGATCGCGGCCGTCCTCGGCTGCGCGGCCGCCGGCCGCACCTTCGCGCCGGTCGACCCCAGGCTGCCCGCGGCCGTCCTGGACGGCGTGCTCGCCGCCCTGCGGCCGGGCGCGGTCGTGGCCGACGCCCCGGGCCGCGCGGCGCTCGCGGAGCGCGAACCGCCCGGCGGCGCACGGCTCGTCCGCCCGGAGGAGCTGGAGCCGCGGGCGTGGTCCGCGGAGGCCTGGCAGCGGTCCGCCCCGGAGGACCGCGGGTACGTCTACTTCACCTCGGGCACGACCGGGCGCCCCAAGGGCATCCGCGGCAGCCTCCGGGCGGTCCACCACTTCGTCGACTGGGAGATCGCCGAGTTCGGGATCGGCGCGGGCACCAGGGTCTCCCAGCTGACCTCGCCGGGCTTCGACGCGTTCCTGCGCGACGCCTTCGCCCCGCTGTGCGCGGGCGGCACCGTCTGCGCGCCCCCGGCCGGCGGGACGCCGGTCGGCGAGGGCCTGGCGCGCTGGCTCACCGAGCACGAGGTCGAGGTCCTGCACTGCGTGCCGACCCTCTTCCGCACCCTGCGCTCCGCCGCCCTCACCCCCGGCTCGTTCCCGGCGCTGCGCGCCGTGCTGCTCGCGGGCGAGCCGCTCCAGCCCTCGGACGTCGCCTGGTGGCGCGGCCTGTTCGGCGGCGGCAAGGAGCTGGTCAACCTGTACGGGCCGTCCGAGACGACCATGACGAAGCTCTTCCACCGGACGACGGAGGAGGACGCCCACGCCCGGCCGGTGCCGGTCGGCCGGCCGCTGCCGGGCGTGTCGGCCCGGGTCCTGACCGGGCCCGGCGACCCGCCGGACGCGCTCGGCGAGGTGGAGATCGAGGTCCCGTTCCCGCTCCTCGGCTACCTCGGCGACGACGAGTGGCGCGGCACGGCCACCACCCACCGCACCGGCGACCTCGGCAGGTTGCGGCCCGACGGGAGCCTGGAGCTGTACGGCCGCCGCGACCAGCAGGTCAAGGTCCACGGCGTGCGCGTCGACCTCGGCGAGGTCGAGAACGCCCTGCGCGGCCGCCCCGGGGTGCAGGACGTCTGCGCGGCGGCGGTCACGGAGGACGTGACGACCGCCCTGGTCGCCTACGTGGTGGCCCCGGACGTCTCCGACGCCGACCTGCGCGCGCACGCCGCGCGGCGCCTCGCGCCCGGCCTGGTGCCCTCGGTGTTCGTCCGCATGGCGGCGATCCCCCGGACGCTCAACGGCAAGGTGGAGCGCCGCTCCCTGCCGAAGGTCGCGCTGCAGCGGGCGGCGGAGGCCGCGGAACCGCCGAAGGGGCCGACGGAGACCGGGATCGCGGCGATCTGGAGCGAGATCCTCGGCCTGGCGGACATCGGCCGCGACGACGACTTCACCCTCCTCGGCGGCGACTCCCTCGCGATCGCGCGCCTAATGGACCGGGTCCGGCACGAGTACCGGGTCGACCTCCCGCTGCGCGCGTTCCTCCAGGACCCCACCGTCGCCGGGCTCGCCGCCGCGGTGACGGACCGCACGGCGGGGAGCCCGTCGTGACCGCCTCCGTCGCGAAGGCCTCCGTCGCGAACGCGCTGCTCCGCGCCCGTCTGACGGGCGAGCTGGACGTCACCGCGCTGTCCGCGGCCGTCGACGACGTGGTGGCCGCGCACCCGCAGCTCAAGGGCGAGCGGCCCGGCCGGGTCCGGCTGAGGGTCATCGACCTCGCGCGGTCCGGCGGGGAGCAGCAGGGGCGCGTCCTGGCGGACCTGGCGGCGGACGAGGCCGCCCGGCCGGTCGGGGCCGCCGGCCGCCCCCGGCTGCGGGCCTGCCTGGCGGGGCTGGGCGCCGGGGCGTACGAGCTCCTGATCGCGGTGGACGCGGCGCGGGCCGACGAGTGGTCGGTCGCGGCGCTGACCGGGGACCTCGGCGCCGCCTACCGTGCGCGGACCGGGGCCGCACCGGCGCCCGGGCCCGGCCCCCGGCCGGGCGTCCGGTTCCCGGGGGAGCGGGCGGCCCGCGAGCTGCCCGACGACGCCGGCGCCGAGCGGGTGCTCGCCGCCTTCGCGGCCGTGCTCGGCAGGTACGCCGGGACGGCCGAGGCGGTGGTGGCGGTGGCGGACGGTCCGGAGCACCGGGCGATCCGGCTGGACCTCTCCGGCGCCCTGACGTCCGCCCAGTTGGTCGCCCGGGTGCGCACCGCGCCGGAGGCCGACGACGTACCGGACTTCCCGATCCGCGCCGTGTTCGCGGGGCGGGACCTCCCGGCGGCGGTCCTGGACCTGCCGGGCGTCGCGGCCGAGGTGACCGTCGACGCCCCGCCCGACCCGTGGGGCCGGCTGACCCTGGCCGTGACCGGGCCGCACGGGTTCACCGTCGCCCTCACCGGCACCCTGCCCGGCGAGACGACGGCGGAGGGCTTCGCCGACCACCTCGTCCGGGCGCTGCGCTTCGGGCAGGACGGCCCGGACCGGCCCCTGGCCGAACTCGACCTCTCCGGCCGCCCCGCGCCCCACCCGGCGCCCGTCCCCGGCACCGCGCGGCCGTACCGCGACTACCTGGCCTTCCTGGACGAGGAGTTCGCGGCACGCGTGCAGGAGGCCCCCGAGGCGGTCGCGGTGCGCTCCCCGGAGGGCACGCTCGACTACCGCGGGCTCGACCGGTGGAGCTGCCGGATCGCCCACGCCCTGGCCGGTCACGGCGCGGGCCCCGGGCGGGTGGTGGCGATCCTGCCGGGCGGCGGCGCCGGCGGGATCGCGGCCGTGCTCGGCGCCATGCGCACCGGCGCCACGTTCACGTGCTTGAACCCCGCCGACCCGGACGCCCGCCTGCGCGACATCCTGGCCGGAACGGGCGCCGTCTGCGTGCTGGCCGACCGGACCGCCGTCGCGGCGCACCCCGAACTGCTCGACCCGGACGGCCGGTTCGCGGGCCTGCCGGTGCTCCCACTGGAGCCCGTCCCGCCCCAGGACCCGCCGGGAGACCACGACGGCTTCGAGGCCCCGCCCGCCGCCGACCACCCGCTGTGCATCGTGCACACCTCGGGGAGCACCGGGACGCCCAAGGGGATCGCGCTGTCGCGGGCCGCGTTCGCGCAGTTCGCCGAGTGGCAGCGGGAGCGGTTCGGGATCGGGCCGGGGAGCCGGATCGCCCAGTGGGCGCCGCTCACCTACGACGCCGCGTACACCGAGGTGTTCGCCGCGCTCACTGCGGGCGCCGCGCTGTGCCTGCCGCCCGGCGGGGCCCGGCGCGACCCGGTCGCGGTGGTGCGCTGGCTGCGGCGGGAGCGGATCGGCCAGATCCAGACCGTGCCGTCGTTCCTCCGGCTGCTCACCGAGGCGCTGGACGCGCAGGGCGGCGAACTGCCGGACCTGCGGCACGTCCTGGTCGCCGGCGAGGTGTTCCCGGTGGACCTGGCCGAGGCCTGGGCGCACCGGCCGGTGCGCCCGGCGCTGCACAACCTGTACGGGCCCACCGAGTGCATCCTCGCCACCCACCACGAACTGCCCCCGGGCGCGGCGTTCCCGGCCACCGTGCCGATCGGCGGGGCGATCCCGGGCCGGGAGGCGCTCGTCCTCGACGCCCTCGGGCGGCCGTGCCCGGCCGGGGTACCCGGCGAGATCCACCTGCGCAGCCCGTTCCTGGCCGGCTCGTACCACCGCCGTCCCGCCGAGACGGCCTCGGCGTACCTGCCCGACCCGTGGCGGCCCGGCCGGACGCTCTACCGCACCGGCGACCGCGGGTACTGGCGGGCCGACGGCACGTTGGCGTTCACCGGCCGGACCGGCAACCAGGTGAAGATCCGCGGGAACCGGGTCGAGCTGGACGAGGTCGAGGCGGTCCTGGAGCGGCAGGCCGGGGTGCGGGAGGCCGCCGCGGCCGTGCGCACCACCGCGACCGGCGACCCCTGCCTGGTGGGCTACGTGGTGGCCGACGCCGGGGTCTCCCCGGAGGAGCTGCGCCGGCTCGTGGCCCGGCGGCTGCCGGCGCCCGCCGTGCCCGACCTCATCGCGGTGCTGGCCGATCTGCCGCGCACCGCCACCAACAAACGTGATCGTGCGCGGCTGCCCTGGCCCCTGCCGGCACGTCGGAACGCGCTGAACGAGCTGAACGAGCTGAAGGGTGACGAATCATGAGGAACGCCGAAGCGGCGGTCGCGGCCCTGGCGGCCGAGGCCGGGGTCGATCCGGACACCGTGCGGCTGGCCGCGTCGTTCAAGGTCGCGGCGGTGCTGACCGGCTCCGACGCGCTCGGCGACGGCGGCCGGAGCTGGCGGGAGCTGATCGCCCGGGTGGCCGCCCCGGAGGGGCGGGCCGATGCGGAGAAGGTCCTCCAAGAGGCGGCGGAGCAGGGACACGTGGGCCCCGACCGCACCGAGGGCTACGTCCGTACGGTCCTGGAGCGGATGACCGGCTCCCCGGACGAGGCGCACGACGCACACGGCCTGGTCGCCGGCGAGGAGCTGGCCGCCGTGCTCTCGGCCTCCGCCGGCCCGGTCCGGGCGCTGCCGGACCGCCGGTTCCACGAGCTGTTCGAGGAGCGCGTGCGCCGGCACCCCGACGCGGTCGCCGCGGCGCAGGACGGCCGGAGCTGGACGTACGCGGAGCTGAACGGCCGCGCCAACCGGATCGCGTGGTCGCTGCGGGAGCAGGGGCTGGCCGACGAGGACGTGGTGGCCGTGGTGGCCGAGCGCTCGCTGGAGTGGCTGGCCGCCGTCCTCGCGGTCTTCAAGGCGGGCGGCTGCTACCTGCCCCTGGACCCGGCGTTCCCGGCCGAGCGGATCGCCGTCGTGCTGGAGCGCAGCGGCTGCCGCCGGGTGCTCGCGGACCCCGGGCCGGCGCAGCTCGACGAGGCCGTGCGCGGCCGCGAGGCGGTGACCGTCTCGGTGCTGACCGAGGTGCTGGCCGCGCCCGGCCGCGAGGACGACCTCGGACTCGCGGTCGCAGCCGACCAGTTGGCGTACATCTACTTCACTTCGGGCTCGACCGGCGAGCCCAAGGGCGCGATGTGCGAGCACGCGGGCTTCCTCAACCACCTCTACGCCAAGATCGAGGACCTGGGCGTCCGGGAGGGGGACGTCATCGCCCAGACCGCGCCGCAGTGCTTCGACATCTCGCTGTGGCAGCTGGTCTGCGCGCTGCTGGTCGGCGGCCGGACGGAGATCGTCGGGCAGGAGACCGTCACCGACGTCCGCCGGTTCGTGGAGACCGTCACCGGGGCCGGCGTCCAGGTGGCCCAGCTGGTGCCCTCCTACCTGGACCTGGTGCTGGAGACGCTCCGGGGCGACAGCCCGGGCCTGCCGTCGCTGCGCTGCCTCGCGGTGACCGGCGAGGCGCTCAAGACCGAGCTGGTGCACCGCTGGTTCGCCGCCTTCCCCGGCATTCCGCTGGTCAACTGCTACGGCACCACCGAGGTTTCGGACGACACCAACCACGGCGTGCTGCACGGCCCGTCGGCCGGCCGCTCCGTCCCGCTCGGCCCGCCGACCCGCAACGTCCGGGTGTACGTGGTGGACGAGCGGCTGCGCATGGTCCCCGACGGGGCACCGGGGGAGATCGTCTTCGCGGGGGTGTGCGTCGGCCGCGGCTACGTCAACGACGCCGCCCGCACCGACGCCGCGTACCGCGCGGACCCGTATCGGCCGGGCGAACGGCTCTACCGCTCGGGCGACTTCGGCCGCCGGCTGCCCACCGGCGAGTTCGAGTACCTCGGCCGCCGGGACTCGCAGGTGAAGGTGAGCGGCTTCCGGATCGAGATCGGCGAGATCGAGAACCGGCTGCTCCAGGTCCCCGGCGTCCGGGACGGCGCCGTGGTGATCGCGGGGACGGCGGAGGACCCGCAGCTGGTGGGCTTCTACAGCGGCGGCGGCGCGCCGGAGCCCGGGGCCGTGGAGCGGGCCCTGGCCGCCGTCCTGCCCCACTACATGGTGCCGGGCCGACTGCACCGCCTCGACCGGCTGCCGCTGTCCGCGAACGGCAAGATCGACCGGAAGGCGCTCACCGCCACCGCCCGGACGAACGCCCGGACGAGCGGCCCGGCGGCGGCCGACGGCGACGCGGCACGCCCGGAGACCGACACCGAGCGCCGGGTCGCCGGGCTCTGGGCCGAGCTGCTCAACGTCCCGCTCGACCGGGTCGGCCGCGGCTCCCGGTTCGTCGAGCTCGGCGGCACCTCGCTGGCCGCGATCCGGCTGGCGATCGCCCTGGACCGCGCGGTGACGGTGGGCGAGCTGAAGGACACCCCGACCGTCGCCGAGGTGGCCGCGCTCCTCGACCGCAAGGCGGCCGGCCGCACCGCGGAGGCGCGCCGATGACCCCCGCCGCCGACGCCGTGCCGGTCCTGCGCGTGCTCGCCGCCGCCCCCGGCCCGGAGTGGGCCGCCGAACACCGCGCCGAGGTCCTCGCCGAGGTCGAGGCCTCCGGGGCCGTCCTCCTGCGCGGCCTGGGTGTCGCCTCGGCCGCCGGGCTCGCGGCCGTCACCGCCGCGCTCGGGATCGAGCCGATGGCCGAACGGGAGGGCTTCGCGCCCCGCGACCGCCTCGGCGAGGGCGTCCACTCCGCCTCGCACTGGCCCGCCGACACCCCGATGTGCATGCACCACGAGCAGAGCTACGCCGCCGAGGTCCCGGGACTGCTGGTGTTCGGGTGCCTGACCGCCCCGCGGCGCGGCGGCCGCACGATGCTCGCCGACTCCCAACAGGTGCTGCGCGCCCTGCCCCCGGAGCTGGTCGAGCCGTTCCGCCGGGACGGCTGGCGGCTGCTGCGGGCCTACCAGGACGTCGGCGTGCCGTGGACCGACGCCTTCGGCACCGACGACCGGGCCGCGGTCGACGCCTACTGCGCGGCCGAGGGCATCGCACACGCGTGGTCCGGCGACGGCGCGCTGCGCACCGTGCAGCGCCGGGCCGCCGTCGTCGCCCACCCCCGCACCGGCGTGCCCGGCTGGTTCAACCAGATCGCCTTCCTCAACGAGCTGACCATGGACCCGGCGGTCCGCGAGTACCTCCTCCACCAGTACGGGCCGACCGGCCTGCCCTTCACCACGGCCCACGGCGACGGCGCCCCGGTCGGGGCCGGCACCGTCGCAGCCGTCAACGCGGTCTACGACGCGGCCGCCTTCGGCGAGACCTGGCGGGACGGCGACGTCCTGGTCGTCGACAACATCCGGACGGCCCACAGCCGCGAGCCGTACGAGGGCCCCCGCGAGGTCGCCGTGGTCCTCGGCGACCCGGTGCGGCTGCCCGGGCACGTCCTGCCCGGCGGTGCGGCCGGATGACCGCCGCGTCCTTCGCGCAGGAACGCGCCTGGCTGGCCAGCCGGTTCGCGGCCGGCACCGCCCTGTACCACGTCGCGGACCAGTGGCCGCTGCACGGGGACCTCTCCGAGCGGCAGATCCGGGCGGCGCTGGCCGCCGTGGTGGCGCGGCACGAGCCGCTGCGCACCGGGTTCCGGGTCGTGGACGGCGTGCTGACCGCGGTCGTCCACGACCGCGTCGACCCCGACGTCGAGGTCGTCGACCTGTCCGGCCGCCCCGAGGAGCGGCGGCGCGAGGACCGCGAGGCCCTCGCCGACCGGCTGAAGCACACGGCCTTCGACCTCTCCCGCGCGCCGCTGTGGCGCGCGGGGCTGGTCCGGCTCGGCGCGGGCCGCTGGCGGCTGCTGTTCGTCGCCCACCACGCCGTCTGCGACGCACCGTCACTCTTCAACCTCCACGCCGAGATCGCCGAATTCTGCGCGGCCTTCGAGCAGGACCGTACGCCGCACGTTCCCCAACTCCCCGTCTCCTACGGCGATTACGCGCGGCAGCAGCGCGACCGGCTCGGCGGCGACGGGATCGCCCCGCTGGCCGGCTACTGGCGGGAGCAGCTGGCCGGCCTGCCGCCCGCGCACGGCCTTCCGCTGGACCTGCCGCGCCCGGCCCGGCGGTCCTTCGCCGGCGCGGAGCTCCGGGCCGCGCTCCCGGCCTCCACCGCGCGGGCGCTCGCGGCGGCCGGCCGGTCCGGGGCCACGCCGTTCGAGCTCCTGCTCGCCGGGTACGCCGCGCTCGTCCACCGGCGCTCCGGCCGGGACGACCTCGTCCTCGGGGTGCCGCTCTCCGGCCGGGACCGGCCCGAACTGCTGCCCCTCGTCGGCACGTTCGTGAACACGGTGGCGCTCCGGGTGGACGCCTCGGGCGACCCCTCGTACGCCGCGCTCGTGGACAGCGTCCGGGCGGTGTGGCGGGCGGCGCGCGACCACCAGGAGATGCCGTTCCAGGCCGTGGTCCAGCAGCTCGCGCCGCAGCGCGGGCCCGGCCTGCCCCCGCTCTACCAGCTGGCGTTCAACGTCACGGCGGCCGAGGGCTTCGGGCCCCCGGCCACGGCGGCCGAGGACGACCTGCTGCTGGAGGTCTCGGGCACGGCGGTCCGCCTGGAGTACAACACCGCGCTGTTCGGACGGGAGACCGCCGCGGGGCTGCTCGCCGACTACGCGGCGGTGCTCACGGCGGCCCTGGCCGACCCGGCGACCCCGCTGTCCCGGCTCCCGGCCGGCCCGGGCCCGGGGCCGGGAGCGGCACCGGCCCCACTGCCCGGCCGCGTACCGCCGCGCACCGCCGCCGAGGCCCTGGTGGCCCGCGCCTGGGCGGAGGTCCTCGGCGTCGACCGCGTGGGCGTCGACGACGACTTCTTCGCGGCCGGCGGCCACTCGCTGCAGGCACTGCGCCTGCTCGCCCGGCTGTCGTCCGACCACGGCGTCGAGACCACCGTCGACGCCTTCTTCGCGAACCCGACCGTCGCGGGGCTGGCCGCCGTGCTGGACCGGCGCACCACGCCCCACCGGCACGAGCAGAACGACTCCGAGGGAGAGACATGGCAGTGACCGGCCGGATCGACGGCGTGCCCAGCGAGGTCTGGGACGAGGAGGTGCTGGCCCCGCAGTTCGCCTACGAGGCCGAGGCCCTGCTGCCGCACTACGTCTCCATCGAGAAGGTGCTGCTGCTGGAGTACCGCAGGATGGGCCTGGTCGACCCGGAGGGGGCTGCGGCGATCGCCGGACGGCTCGACGAGCTGACCCCCGAGCTGATCCGGGCGGACCCGCGGGACAACATGTCGGACATCTTCTTCGCCATGGAACGCCACGTGGCCCGGGGCGCCACCGCTCCCTTCGCGGCCTGGCACGTGGACCGCAGCCGCAACGACTTCCAGGCCTGCGGCCAGCTGCTGTCCTGCCGGGAGAACGTCCGGGCCGTCGCCGGGGACCTCATCGCCCTGGGACGCACGGCGGCGGCGCGCGCCGCCGAACTGCCGGACAGCCCCATGCCCGGCTACACCCACGCGCAGGCCGCGCAGACCATCACGCCCGCCTTCTACCTCTCGGCGCTCTCCGAGGAGATCCTCGGCGCGGCCCGGCGCCTGCTGACCGCCTACGACGAGATCGACCGCTCGCCGCTCGGCGCGGGCAGCATGGCCGGCCAGGAACTGCCCTGGGACCGCGAGCGGATGGCCGGCCTGCTGGGCTTCCGGCAGCCGCAGCCGCACGCCCTGGTCTCGGTGGCCTCCCGGTCCTGGGCCCTCGCGGTCGCCTCCGCGCTGGCGGACCCCGCCGTGCTGCTCAGCCGCTTCACCACCGACCTGATGACGTGGAGCGGCGCCGGCTTCGGTTTCGTGGACTTCCCCGACGCGCTCGCCGGGATCTCGGCCGCGATGCCGCAGAAGCGCAACTTCCCGGTCCTGGAACGGATCCGCGGCCGCTGCTCGCACGTGGTCGGCTGCGCGACCCAGCTCGCGTTCGCCCAGTGCGGCACCCCGTACGCCAACAGCGTCGAGGTCTCCAAGGAGGCCGGGCGCCATCTCCAGGCCCAGGTCGCCGCGCTGCGCTCGGCCCTGCGGCTGGCCCGCACCGCCCTCGCCGGCGCGGTGTTCCGCACGGACCGGATGCGCGAGGCCTGCGAGGCGGACTTCCTCGGCGGCTTCACCCTCGCGAACCTGCTGACCCTGGAGGCCGGCGTCCCCTGGCGGACGGCACAGGTGATCGCCGGAGCCTACGTCAGGGCCGCCGTCGCGAAGGGCCTGACCGCGGCCGACCCCGACGGCCCGCTGCTCGCGGCGATCGCCGGGGAGCACGGCCACCGGGTGCCCGAACCCGCCGCACTGCTGTCCGGCGCCTTCGACACCGACCGGGCCGTCCGGGTCAAGCACTCCGCCGGGTCGACGCACCCCGACGCCGTCCGCGCCATGCTCGCCGCGCAGGAACGCGGCTACCGCGAGGTCGCCGGCCAGTGGCGGCTGCGCGAGGAGGCGGCGAGCGTCGCCGCGGCGCGCGTGGACGCCCTGCTGGCCGTCGAGGACACCGCCGAGCGCACCCCGGCGAGCACCTCGTGACGGGCTCCGGCCTCATCACCCGCCGCCCGGGCGCGGACCTGCGCAGCGGCCGGGCCGACGCCTCGGGCACCTTCGGCGAGCTCCTGCAGGGACGGCTGCCCGACGGCACGGACTTCCTCGTCACCCTGCCGATCACGCTCCGCTCCCGGGCCTGGTTCCGCTTCGACCCGGCCGGCCCGCTACGCGTATTCCCCGCCCACAAGACGAAGTCCCTGCGGCTGGCCGAGGCCATGCTGACGGCCCACCAGCCCGGAGGCGGTGGGACCCTGATCCTGGACAGCGACCTGCTCATCGGCAAGGGCCTCGCCAGCTCCTCCGCCGACCTGGTCGCCACCGCGCGCGCCGTCGGCGGCGCGCTGGGCCTGGACACCGGCCCGGCCGAGGTGGAGCGCTGGCTGCGCCCGATCGAGCCGACCGACGGGGTGATGCACCCGGGCGTCGTCGTGTTCGAGCACCGCGAGGTGCGCCTGCGCGAGGCCCTCGGCGGGCTGCCGCCGGCCACCGTGGTGGCGGTCGACGAGGGCGGTCGGCTGGACACCGTCGCCTTCAACAAGCGGCCCAAGCGCTACTCGCCGGCCGACACCGCCGAGTTCACCGGACTGCTGGACGCCCTGACCGCCGCCGTGCGCGCCGGGGACCTCGCCGCCGTGGGCCGGGTGACCACCCGCAGCGCCGTCCTCAACCAGCGCTTCGCGCCCAAGCGGCACCTCGACGCGATGCTGGCCGTCGCCCGGCGGACCGGCGCGCTCGGCGTGGTGTGCGCCCACAGCGGCACCATGCTCGGTCTGCTGTTCGACGACGCGGACCCGGACCGCGCCGCCAAGGTGGCCGAGGCGCACGCGGCCTGCGAAGCCCTGGGCGACGACGTCCTGCTGTTCCGCACCCTCACCCGCCCTTCCCACGAACCCTAAGGACGTACCGACATGCGGCAGGAATCGGTCATCGACGGCATCGGCCACACCCCGGCGGTGCGGCTGCGGGTGGACGCCCCGGACGGCGTCGAGGTCTTCGCCAAACTGGAGATGCAGAACCTCTTCGCGATGAAGGACCGGGTGGCCCGGCAGGTGATCCTCGAAGCCCGGCGCACCGGCGCGCTGGCCGAGGGCGGGCCGATCGTGGAGAGCTCCTCGGGCACGATGGCGCTCGGGGTGGCCCTGGTCGGCACCTACCTCGGCCATCCCGTGCACATCGTCACCGATCCGCGCATCGACCCCGTCACGCTGGCCAAGCTGCGCACCCTGGGCTGCGAGGTCCACGTCGTGGAGACGATGACCGGCCAGGGCTGGCAGAGCGCCCGGCTGGAGCGCCTGGCCGAGCTGATGGCCGGCCTGCCCGGCGCGTTCTGGCCGCGCCAGTACAGCAACCCGCAGAACCCCGCCGCCTACCGCGGCCTGGCCGGCGAACTGCTCGCCGACCTGGGGACGGTGGACGTCCTGGTGGGGGCGGTGGGCAGCGGCGGCTCGCTCTGCGGGACGTCGAAGGCGCTGCTGGAACGCCTGCCCGGCGTCGCGGTGGTGGGCGTGGACTGCGTGGGCAGCGTGCTCTTCGGCCAGCCGGACCGCCCGACCCGCCGGCAGGGCGGGCTCGGCAACAGCCTCTTCCCGGACAACATCGACTACCGCGTCCTCGACGAGGTGCACTGGCTCTCCGACGACGAGGCCTTCGACGCCACCCGCCGGCTCGCCCGGGAGCAGAAGATCTTCGGCGGGAACACCTCGGGCTCGGTCTACCGGGTCCTCACCCACCTCGCGGCCCGCGCCGAGCCGGGCACCCGGCTGGTCGGGATCATGCCGGACCGCGGCGACCGCTACGTGGACAGCGTCTACGCCGACAGCGCCCCCGGGGGTGCCGTGGCCGAGGCCCCCGAGGAGGTGGAGTACGGCGCCACGGTGTCCAGTTGGTCGTTCGCCCGGATCCCCCGCCGGGACCGGCGGCTGCTGCTCTTCGTCGAGTCCAACACCACCGGCACCGGGATGATCGCGCTGCGGACCGCCGTCCGGCTCGCCCTGGAGCCGGTGCTGTTCACCAAGGACGCGGCGCGCTACCCGGACCTGCCCGCCACCGGCTGCCGGGTCGAGGTCTGCGACACCGACGACGAGGCCGCGCTGGACGAGGCCGTCGCCCGGGTGAGCGCCGGACGCCGGGTGGCGGGCGTCACGACGACCAGCGAGTTCTACCTGGAGCACACCGCCCGGGCCGCCGCCGCCCTGGGCACGCCCGGCAACCCGCCGGAGGCGATGGCCCGCTGCCGCGACAAGGCGCTGACCCGCACCGCGCTGGACGAGGCCGGGGTGCACCAGCCCGGGTTCGCGGTCGTCACCGACCCGGACGGCGCCGCGGCCGCCGTCGCCGCCGTGGGGCTGCCCTGCGTCGTCAAACCGGTCGGGGAGTCCGGCTCGCAGTCCGTGCTGTGGTGCGAGGACGCCGCCACGGCCGTCGCGCACGCCACCGGGCTGCTCGCCGTCACCCACAACGTCCGCGGCCAGCGGACGGCGGGCGCGGTGTTGGTCGAACAGTACCTGGACGGGCCCGAGTTCAGCGCGGAGATGTTCGGCGTGGACGGCGAGGCGCGCTGTGTCGGCGTCACCCAGCGCACCGTCAGCCCGCTGCCGCACTTCGTCGAGACCGGTCACCTCTTCCCCGCCGACGTTGACGACGCGCTGGCCGGACGGATCGCCGACACCGCCCGGCAAGCCCTGAAGGCGCTCGGCTTCGAGCGCGGCCCGGCCCACGTCGAGCTCCGGCTGACCGCCGACGGCCCGGCCGTCATCGAGGTCAACGGACGGCTGGCCGGCGGCATGATCCCGGAGCTGATCCGCCCGGCCACCGGGATCGACCTGCTGGAGCAGCAGATCCGCGCCGCCGCCGGCCTGCCGCTGAACCTGTCGGCCGGTCACGCGCGCCGGGCCGGCCTGCGGTTCCTGACCGCGCCGAGGCCGGGCCGACTGACCGGCGTGGACGGGGTCGCGCTGGCCGGGCGGGTGCCGGGCGTGGAGCGGGTCGTGGTGAGCGGGACGCCGGGGCGCGAGGTCCGGCCGCCGCAGAGCGCCTACGACCGGCTGGGCCACGTCATCGCGGTGGGTTCCTCGCCGGAGGAGGTCGGACGCGCGCTGACCGAGGTGACCGGACTGATCGAGGTCGGCGTGGAAGAGGAGTGACGATCCGTCACATCGCTTCCGGCGCGGGCCGTCCGTGGAGCTCGGCCGCCATCCGGCCGAGCATCCGGTCCATCTCCTCCCGGAGGAAGAAGTGCCCGCCGGGATGGACGTGGAGGGCGAACGACGCCGACGTGTGATCGGCCCAGCCCGCGGTCGGCTCCACCGGGACGACCCGGTCGTCCCGGCCGGCGAACGCCGTGATGGGGCAGGCGACCCGGCTCCCGGCCGGCGCCCGCCACCGTTCGAACAGGGTCAGGTCGGCCCGGATCACCGGCAGCATGAGCTCCATCAGCTCGGCGTTGGCGAGGATCCCGGGAGGCGTGCCGCCCATCGCGGACAGTTCCGCCAGGAGCTCCGCGTCCGGCAGTCCGTGCAGCGGCTTCGGCTCGGCGGCCGAGGCCGGCAGGGCCCCGGAGACGAAGAGCCGGGCCGGCGGGGTGGCCCCCGGCCGCCGCTCCAGCTCCTCGGCCACGGCGTACGCGATCTTCGCGCCCATGCTGTGCCCGAGGATCGCGTAGGGCCCGCTCTCCCGCCGGAGGACCTCCTCGCACAGCGCGTCCACCACGGCGGCCATGTCGGTCAGCGGGGGATCGAGCAACCGGGTGCCGTGGCCCGGCAGTTCGACCGGGACGACCTCGACGGAGAGCGGCCGGGCGGCCGCCGTCCACGGGCGGAAGAACCGTGCCGCCCCGCCGGCGAAGGGGAGGCAGTAGAGGCGGGGCGAACCCGTTGTCGTCGTCCTGGTCCAGGGCAGCCAGCGGGCGCCGTGGTCACGGTTCTGTCGCAGCATCAGATGACACCGTTCTGGTGGGCGAACACGGCGGCCTGGAGGCGGTCCCGGAGGCCGAGTTTCCTGAGCAGCTGGGAGACGTGGAACTTGACCGTCGACTGCACGATGCAGAGCCGCTTGGAGATCTCGGCGTTGGACATCCCGTTCGCCAGCAGCGCCAGGATCTCGCGTTCGCGGAAGGTGAGGAGGTTGAGCCCGAGCGCCGGGAACAGCGCGGGCCGTCTGTCGCGCACCCAGCTCAGGAGCAGGGCCGCGATGTCGGGGGAGAGGAAGGAGTGGCCGGCGGCCATGGCCCTGATCGCCTGGGGGAAGTCCTCCGCCAGGGTGTTCCGGGTGACGATCCCGGTCGCGCCGGCCAGGACGGACTCCAGGACGGCGTCGTCCTCGGCCGGTGTCATGAGCAGCGTGCGGGGGGCCGGCCGGCTCGGCCCCTGGAGGTCGCGGACGAGCTCGATGCCCGTCATGTCCGCGAGTTCGTAGTCGGCCACGACGACGGCGGGGTTCAGCTCCCGGGCCAGCGCGCTGGCGGTGCTCCCGTCCGCGGTCTCGCCGACCACCCGGAAGTCCGGCTCGGCCACGAGGGCCGAGGAGAGTCCGCTGCGCATCAGCGGCTGGCCCGCACAAATCAGGATCGGTATCTCCATCGGTCCGTGACATCCCCTTTCTCCGGAGTGGTCCTCCCGGCACGCCGGCGTCCCGCCGGTCGGTGCTTCGGATGCGGACCGGATCAGCCCGTACCGGGCCCGGCGGGCCCGGCGGTGTCGAGCCCGAGGGCGATGGCCAGCAGCTGCGTGCGGCTGCTGGCTCCGCTCTTGGCCCGCATGTTGCGGATGTGGGTCTCGACGGTGTGGTGGCTCAGGTGCAGCAGGCGGCCGATCGCCCGCGACGTGTGGCCGTGCGCGAGGTGGTCGAGGATCTCCCTCTCCCGCGTCGTGAACAAGGGGTTCAGCCTCCCCAGGAGGTGTCGTTGCAGCGGGTGCGCGGCGGGCAGGTGAACGGGGCGGACGGCGTGGGGCCGCTGCGCTGGGCGGTCGTGGTGTGGCCGTCGTGGGCGCGTGCCGAGGCCGTCGGCGGGAGCCAGGCGGCGACGGCGGCGAGGAGCGCCACGGTGGTGAGGACGATGCGCTTCATGGGGTGTCTCCCGTGGTTCGTTGGTATTCGCCCCATCCGCTGAAGGGGCGGTGGCCTCACTCTGGCGGGCATCGAAGATCGCCGACATGCTTGGAGCCGTTCATCAACGTGCCTGGCAACAAAGGGGTGTGGGTGTAAACATGGACAAAAGTGATCACGATGTGACAGGGCGTCGGGCCGAACCAGGTCAGGGGCAGGAATCCGACCTGTCCGTCTACGCATGGTTCGCGGAGAACCGGTTCGCCGGGGCCCACGATCCGGTGGTCGTCGCTCAGGCGACGGGACTGGCCCCGTCCGGAGTGGCGGCCGCGGTCGAGAGACTCCTCGACACGGGACTGCTGGCGCCGGCCGGCGCCCGGCAGGACGCGCTGCGGGTGGTGTCCCCCGACGCGGCCTTCTTCCGGCGCGCCGCGCCCGTCGAGGCGGAGATCCGGCAGCGCCAGGACGACATCGCCCGAATGCGCAGCCGGTACGACGAGTTCTCCACGCTCTTCCCGGAGAGCCGGGAGACCGGTGCGGGCATCGAGGTGATCCCCACGCTCGCGGAGGTGCGTTTCCTGCTCAACCGGCTGGGCGAGCAGTGCACCACCGAAGTGGTCTCCTGCCAGCCCGGCGGCGGCGCCCGGCTCCCCGAGGCGATGTCCGAGGCCCTCGTGCGCGACCGGGCGATGCTGGAGCGCGGCGTGCGCATCCGCACCCTCTACCACCACACCGCCCGCTTCAACGGCCCCAGCCAGGCCTACGTCGCCGCCGCCTCCGCCCTGGGCGCCGAGTACCGCACCACGCACGAACTGGCCGGGCGGGTCATCATCATGGACCGCGAGACCGCCTTCCTCCCCTCCACCGGCCCGGGCCTCGGGGCCACGGTCATCCGCGAACCGTCGACCGTCGCCTACCTGTACGAGATGTTCGAACTCACCTGGGGCCAGGCCACCCCGTTCCAGGAGTCGACCGGACGCGAGATGGAGGCCGTCGCCCGGGAGATGCACGGCACGATCCTGCGCCTGCTCGCCGACGGGATGAAGGACGAGGCGATCGCGCGCCGGCTGGGCATGTCGCTGCGCACCGCGCGCCGGCACATCGCCGAGATCCTGGAGCGGCTCGGCGCCGACAGCCGCTTCCAGGCGGGCGTCGCCGCCAGCCGGGCGGGCCTGCTGGACACCCGGGAGCCGGATACCCGAGGGCCGGATACCCGAAAACCGTGATGCCGTCCGACACGCCGATGCACCATGCTTGACATCCCGACATCAGCGGGGTGAGCGGTACCGCCGAAGGAGACGACACGTGGACTGGGAACGCCTGAGCGAGCGCCCGGGGCAGGATCCCTACCTCCAGGAGCTGGCGCTCTTCCTGGACGCCCACTTCGCCCGCACCTTCGGGCTGGTCTGGCCCGAGAACGAGCCCGTCGTTCCACGGGGGACGGGCGGACCGCCGGACACCGTGCTGGCCAGGTACGTCGCCGACGGCCTCACGGCCCTGCTGGGCTGGCGGGTCGAGCACGCCGCCGGCCCCCGGCCGCCCTCCGGCCACCTCCTGGTGATCCAGTCCGCCGGATCGAGCCGCTGGACGCTCCGCTCGCCGGGGGACCCCGCCGCCGAGGTCTCCACCCTGAGCGGCGAGGCCCTGTACGTCCCGCCCGGCTACCGGTCCAGCGCCGTCCACAGCGACGACGCGCGGCACGTCGTCCTCGTCGTCACCGAAGCCGAGGGGGCACAGGCCTAGGGCGACGACGTCCACCTGCCACCTGCGGGCTTCCGTAGAATCCACGGGCGCCCATCCGGTCGCGCCCGCCCGTCCGCAGGAGGAAGCCTTGACGTCCGACCCGCGGCCCGGTGTGCTCACCTGCCTGGACGGCCTGCTCGACCGGGCCCCCGCCGACCGCGGCGGCGCCCTGTGGCGGCTCGCGGAGGAGGGCCGCCAGCTGGACGCGAACGTCATCCGCCTGCTCCCGCACGCCGAGGTCGCCGCCCACGTGGAGCCGGACCTCGACGTCCTCGTCCAGGTCCTGGAGGGCAGCGGCCACCTGGAGACGGCCGCCGGCCGGCAGGTCCTGGCGCCCGGCTGCACGGCCTGGCTGCCGCACGGCGCCCGCCGCGCCGTCTCGGCGGGCCCGGACGGCCTCGTCTACCTCACCGTCCACCGCCGCCGCCCCGGCCTGTCCGTCCGCCCGGCGCCGAAGGACGTCCGGTGAGGGGCTGACGGGCGCGCGGTACGCCCGCGCGGGTGTGCCCCGCTTGTGGACGGGCGTGGTCGCGGGTTCTCGTGGAGACCGGTGTCCGGACAGAACCGGGAGGGTCCCGTCATGGCCGCACGAGTCGCCTACCGGCGGATCTACGAGGAGTCCTCGCCCCAGGACGGGCGGCGGGTGCTCGTCGACCGGGTCTGGCCGCGCGGGATGACGAAGGAGGACGCGCACCTCGACGAGTGGCTGCGGGACGTCGCCCCGTCGACCGGCCTGCGCCGCTGGTACGGGCACGAGCCGAGCCGGTTCGCCGAGTTCCGCCGCCGCTACCGCGCCGAGCTGCGCGACACGGAGCACCGGGAGGCGGCCGGGCACCTGCGCGACCTCGCCGCCGGGGGCGGTCTCACGCTCCTGACCGCGACCAGGGACGTCGACCACAGCCAGGCCGCCGTCCTCGCCGAGTGGCTCGGCGGCACGCGGCGATGACCGTCAACCGCGCTCCTTCGCCCCCACCCGCACGAAGGAAAAGACGGGCCAAACGGGGCGTTGAACCGAGCCGCGGCCGCGCTCGTACCGAAGGGCAGGGGAAAGCGGTCCGGCATCCGGCCGGGTCGCCGGACCGAGACGGGACATGATGGCCGACGAGCGCATCGACACCCGACTGCTGGACGAACTCACCGAGCAGTCACAGGACTTGAACAGCGACGCGATGCGGATCACCCGCGGCGCGCTGAGCGGCTTCGCGGAGGCCGCCGGGCCGTCGCGGCCGTGGTGGCGGGGCGGCGCGCTCGCCGCCCTGGTGGGCGGGGCGGGCCTGCTCGGCACGGCCCGGGCGGCGGCGGACTCCCCGTCGCCCTCGGCGTCGCCGTCGCCGTCGGGATCCGCCTCCGGCGCCGTGACGGCGGACGACATCCGCGCGCTCCAGACCGCCGCGGCGCTGGAGAACCTGGCGGTGAGCGTCTACCAGACGGCCGCCGGCCTGCCGTTCATCAAGGACGGCAACAAGACGGTGGCCGCGTTCATCGCCAAGACCACCGAGCAGCACCAGGCGCACGCCCAGGCCTTCAACGCCGCCGCGACCGCCGGCGGCGGCAAGGCGCAGACCGGCCCGGACCCGAAGTACAAGGCGGTGGTCGACCAGACGCTGCCCACCATCAAGACGCCGGCCGACGTGGTGAAGCTCGCCATCACGCTGGAGGACGTCGCCGCCCAGACGTACACCAAGAACGTCGGCCAGGTCTCCGGCGCCGACCTGCGCAAGCTCTTCGCCTCCGTCGCCCCGGTGGAGGCGCAGCACCGTGCCGTGCTGCTCGCCGTGCAGGCGCTGCTGGCGGGCAACGCCGCCGATCTGATCACGATCCCGGTGGACCCGGCGAAGCTGCCCGCCGCGGCCGGCAGCGTGGGCTTCCCCGACGCCTTCTACAAGACCGACAGCGCCTCCCCGATCACCGAAGGGGCCGTCCAGTGACCGCCGACCGCACCTGGGAGCCCGCCCTCGGCGAGGCCGAACTCGCCCGCCTGACCCGGGAGATGGACGAGGCCCACCGGGCCACGCTGCCGCTGATGCGGGCCTCCGCGCGCGACCTCGGGGAAGAGCTCCGCGCCTCGGTCCCGGCCGATCCTGGCCGGCGCCGGTTCCTGCTCGGCGCTGGCGGCGTGGCCGCGGCCCTCACGCTGGCGGCGTGTTCCGGCAGCAAGAGCGTCAAGGAGCCGGCGCCGACCAGTCCGGCCGGCTCGGCCAGTGCGGTGTCCGGCTCGCCGTCGGCGTCCGGCGGCTACACCGGGGACCTGCGGGTCGTCGCGCTGGCCGTCGCGCTGGAGAACCAGGCGGTCGGCGCCTACAAGGCCGCGCTGGACGCCGCGGGCGCGGGCAAGCTCGGCACGGTGCCGCCGGCGGTCGCGACGTTCGTGACCACCGCGATGAACCAGCACGCCGACCACGCCAAGGCCTGGAACGCCGTCCTCACGGGCGCCGGACTGCCCGCGATCAACGACGTGCCGCTGTCCAACCAGGCGGACACGATGGCGGCCCTCGGCAAGGCGGCCTCGGTCGGGGACGTGGCCAAACTCGCGCTCGAACTGGAGGACCAGGCCGCCCAGACCTACCTCTTCGCGACGTACAACGTGACCGGTGCGGCCGGCATCGCGACGGCCGCGAGCATCGCCCCCGTCGAGGCCATGCACGCGGCGATCCTGAACTACGTGCTCGGCCAGTACCCCGTGCCCGACGACTTCCTGCCCACCGACAAGGCCGCCAGCCCGGACCTGCTGACCGTCTGACGACACCACGAGCCGGCGCGCGCCCACCCGACACCCCGGGCGCGCGCCCCACCCCTCCACCCGACCCACCCGAAACGGAGCCCGTACGTGACCAGAACCCGGCCCCTCCTGGCTGCTGCCGCCGCCCTGCTGCTCTCCGTGGGTCTCGCGGCCTGCTCCAGCTCCAGCAAGCCCGCGAACACCACCACCAGCGCGGCGAGTTCCCCGGCCGCCAGTGCAAGTGCCAGCGCCAGTGCCACCGCGACCGCGACCGCGAGCGCCACCGCGACCGCCAGTGCCACCGCGTCTGCCTCCGCCGCCACGCCCGCACCCACCAGCACCGGCGCGCTCCAGGTCACGATCAAGAACTTCGCGTTCGCGCCGGCCTCCCTCACCGTGAAGCCCGGTCAGACCGTCACGGTCGTCAACCAGGACTCCACCACCCACACGCTGACCGCCTCCGACAAGTCCTTCGACACCGGGAACATCGCCCCGGGGGCGTCCGCGACCTTCACCGCGCCGCAGCAGACGGGCGACCATCCGTACATCTGCAGCATCCACCCGTTCATGCACGGCACCCTCACCGTTGGCTGATGCACCATGGACACCCCCGCACCCGGCCGCCGCCGCGGCCGGAGCCTCACCCACCTCGTCCTGCGCCTCGCGGCGGCGGCCGGACTCGCGATCGACGCGGCCGTCCACGCCCGGCTGGCCGACCAGTACGACGCCATCGGCGACTCGCTCAGCCAGGGCACCCTGTTCCGCCTGGAATCCGCCGCCGCGAGCCTCGCCGCGCTGCTCCTGCTCCTGTGGCGGCACCGCACCGGCGACGCCTTCGCGTGGGCCGTCGCCGCCTCCGGGCTCGGCGCGCTGCTGCTCTACCGCTACGTGGACGTCGGCGCCATCGGCCCGCTGCCGAACATGTACGAGCCCGTGTGGTTCACCGACAAGACGCTCGCCGTCTGGGCCGAGGGGGTCGCCACGGCGGCCCTCACCGTGCTGCTGCTGGACCGCCGACGACGCCGCCCCCGACCCCGGTCGTGAGGGCCGCGCCCCACGCCGGCGCGCGCTTCGGAGGCGCCCCGCCGCGCCCCAGTGCGCCCTGCCCGCCTCCGCACGCCGTTGTGGGCCGGGCCGACCGCGATGAGGCTTCTTGTCCGTACACGTTGTCTGTACATGTTCATGAAACCCGTCCGCGGAGGTGCACACCCGTCACTAACCCCGCAATCAGCCGACCAGTGGCCCGCCCCACCTCCCCGGGGGTGGGCCACCTCCACGTCGGCCGGGCGGCAGCGGCGGCGACGGCGGCGGTTCGGGTGAACGGGCGGCGCGGCGGCGGGCGCGCGGCCGGGGGCGGACGGGGCCGGGGCGATGATCGCCGGGTTCCCGGACGCTCACCCCACCGGAGGCGGATATGCGGATCCTGCTCCTCGCCAGCGCGTTCAACAGCCTCAGCCAGCGGCTCCACGCCGAACTGCGCGACCGCCGCCACACCGTGGACGTCCACCTCGCCGGGGACGACGACGACCTGCGCGCCGCCGTTCGGCGCCTGCGGCCCGACCTGGTCCTCGCGCCCATGCTGCGCACCGCCGTCCCGCCGGACGTCTGGTCGGAGACCACCTGCCTGATCGTCCATCCGGGCCCGCCGGGCGACCGCGGCCCGTCCTCGCTCGACCGGGCGGTCCAGGAGGGCGTCACCGAGTGGGGCGTCACGGTGCTCCAGGCCGAGGCCGAGATGGACGCCGGGCCGGTCTGGGCCTGGGCGCCGTGCCGCCTGCCCGCGCGCGGCAAGAGCGACCTGTACCGCAACGAGGTCTCCGACGCGGCCGTGGCCGCCGCGCTGCTCGCCGTCGAACGCGTCGCCTCCGGCACGTACGCGCCGCAGCCGCAGCACGGGTCCGGCTGGCGGGCGCCGGTGCGCACCCGGTCCGTCCTGCGCCAGGAGGAGCGCCGGATCGACTGGGCGGACGACTCCACCGAGGAGGTGCTGCGCCGGCTCCGCGCCGCGGACTCGCAGCCCGGCGTGCTCGACGAGCTGTGCGGCGGCGAGTGGTACCTGCACGGCGGGCACCCCGAGCCGGAGCTGCGCGGCCGTCCCGGCGACCTCCTCGCGACCCGGGCCGGGGCGGTGTGCCGGGCTACTCCGGACGGCGCAGTGTGGATCCCCGAACTCCGCCGGCGGCGCACACCCGGCGGGCCCGCGACCTTCAAGCTCCCGGCCGTGACGGCGCTCGGCGCCCTGCTGCCCGCGCTGCCCGAGGTGCCGGCGCCGCTGATGCCGGGCGGGGACGACGAGCCCGCCTGGTCGGACATCGGCTACCGCGAGGAAGGCCCGGTGGGCTTCCTGCGCTTCTCCTTCCCCGGCGGCGCGATGTCCGCCGAGCACTGCCGCCGCCTGCGGGAGGCGTACCGCTTCGCGCTCGGGCGGCCGACCTCGGTGCTGGTGCTGGGCGGCGGCCGGGACTTCTTCTCCAACGGCATCCACCTCAACGTCATCGAGGCCGCCCCGGACCCGGCCGCCGAGTCCTGGGCGAACATCACCGCGATGGACGACCTCGTGGCCGAGGTGCTCACCACCACCGACCGCCTGGTGGTCGCCGCCGTCGCGGGCAACGCGGCGGCCGGCGGCCTGATGCTCGCCCTGGCGGCGGACGAGGTGTGGTGCCGCGGCGGATCCGTCCTCAACCCGCACTACCGGCTGATGGGCCTGTACGGGTCGGAGTACTGGACGTACACCCTGCCCCGGCGGGTGGGCGCCCCCGAGGCCGAGCGGCTGACCCGCCAGGCGCTCCCGCTGTCCGCGGCGATGGCCGAGCGGGCCGGCCTGGTCGACCGCGTACTCGCCTGCGGCCCGCAGGAGTTCGGGCCGACCGCGGCCCACCTGGCCGGGCTGCTCGCCGCCTCGCCGGGCACGCAGCGCCGGATCGCCGAGAAGAAGGCCGTCCGCGAGGCCGACGAGCGGAAGAAGCCGCTGGCCGCCTACCGGGCCGAGGAGCTCGCGGTGATGCACCGGCAGTTCTTCACACCCGAATCGCCGTACCACGCGCTGCGCTCCGCGTTCGTCCGCAAGCGCCCCGCGCCCGCGGGCCTCCTCGCCCGGACGTGACCCGAACGGCCCAGCCGGCTTGCGTCCACCGGGCGACCCGCACGGCTCTCCGGACCGGCGTTCGATCCGAACGGTTGCTATGACTGTCTTTGAGCCATTTCGTCCGGCTCCCATCCCCGAGGAGGCATCCTCATGGGTGCTGCAACAGCTGCATCAACCGACACCGACGTGGTGCACATTCTCTGGATCAACGCGGGCCTCAGCTGCGACGGCGACTCCGTCTCGCTGACCGCCGCGATGCAGCCGAGCATCGAGGAGATCGTCACCGGCGCGCTGCCCGGCCTGCCCAGGGTCGCGGTGCACTGGCCGCTGATCGACTTCGAGTGCGGCCCGGTCCAGGGCGCGGACAACTTCGTCGAGTGGTTCTTCAAGGCCGAGCGCGGCGAGATCGAGCCGTTCGTGCTGGTCGTCGAGGGGTCCATCCCCAACGAGAAGATCAAGAAGGAGGGCTACTGGTGCGGCTTCGGCGACGACCCCGCGACCGGCCAGCCCATCACCACCAGTGAGTGGCTGGACCGGCTCGCCCCCAAGGCGACCGCGGTGGTGGCCATCGGCACGTGCGCCACGTACGGCGGCATCCACGCGATGGCCGGCAACCCGACCGGCGCCATGGGCGTGCCGGACTACCTCGGCTGGGACTGGAAGTCCAAGGCCGGGCTGCCGATCGTCTGCGTGCCGGGCTGCCCGATCCAGCCCGACAACTTCGCCGAGACCCTCACCTACCTGCTCTACCAGCTGGCCGGCTCCGCGCCGATGATCCCGCTCGACGACAAGCTGCGGCCCGCCTGGCTGTTCGGCGCCACCGTGCACGAGGGCTGCGACCGCGGCGGCTACTACGAACAGGGCCAGTTCGCCACCGACTACGGCACGCCCGAGTGCCTGGTGCGGCTCGGCTGCTGGGGACCGGTCGTCAAGTGCAACGTCGCCAAGCGCGGCTGGATCAACGGCGTCGGCGGCTGTCCGAACGTCGGCGGGATCTGCATCGCCTGCACGATGCCGGGCTTCCCGGACAAGTTCATGCCCTTCATGGACCCGCCGCCCGGCTCGCGCGTCTCCACCGGCGCCAGCGGCGTGTACGGGACGGTGATCCGCCGGCTGCGCGCGATCACGCAGAGCACCGTCGACAAGGAACCGAAGTGGCGCCACACCGGCCGCCAGCTGACCACCGGTTACCGCCCGCCCTGGTGACGCCGGAGGGCCGCGCCCCCCGCCCGGGGTGCGCGGCCCCGCGCCGCCCCGGGCTCTTATAAACAAAAGACGCGGCCGACCAACAAATAT
>NZ_JBHVPD010000061.1:0-64952 GCF_042887525.1 Kitasatospora sp. NPDC057936 | reverse complement strand
GGGGGGGGGGGGGGGGGGGCGCCGGCCCCCCGCCCCGGCCGGCCCCCGGGGGCCCCCGGCCCCCGCCCCCGGGGGTGGGGCTCCCCGGGCCGGCTCGGCCCGTCCACCACCACTCCGCTCATCGCCCGGTCACGCCGCAGCCACCACCGTGGTCACCAGCGCAGCCACGACCGTGGTCGCCATCGCGGTCACTAGCGCGGTCACCAGCGCGTGCGCCACTCCCTCGGGCCGAACGCCCCGAGGCGTCGCCCGGGATCGTCGGCCGGCCGCCACCGGCGTGACCTGCGCGGCCGGCCGCCGACCAGGATCGCCGCCAGCCCCAGCAAGATCAGCAGCCGCGCCGGGCCGGAGCCCAGCCAGCCGGCGCCGAACAGGAGTCCGCCGGCGGCCCAGAGGCCGATCGAGTACACCAGCGCCCGCGTGCCGTGGCGCTCCCGGAGCCGGAGCGCGCGCCGGGTGCCCCGGGCCGCCCGCATCCGGGCCGGTGGGGCGGCCCCGGCCGGCGCGGAGCGCCGCACCGCCGGGAGGTCGGCCGTGACGTGGCGCAGCGCCTCGTGGGTCTCGGCCGCGAAGGTGTCGTCCAGGCGCGTCTCCAACTCGGCCTTGGTCAGCAGGCTCCGGCTGAACTGCTCGCACAACTGGGCTGCCACCGCCTCGCGTTCGGCCTCGGAGATCCAGTCGCGGCGGGATCCGGTCGTCATGTTCCCTCGCTCTCCGCTCGTTCAGTGGACGGGTTCTGCGTGGATGGGTTCTGCGTGGGCGGGTGTTGCGTGGACGTGCTGTCGGCGCCGTTCCGTCGGGCCCGTGTCGTCAGCGGACGCCGTCGGGCTCGGGTGTGCTCGCCGCGGCGGTGTTGCGGGGACCGGGGATCCGGGCCGGGCACGGGCGGCCCGGCCACCACAGCCGCGGGCCGATGTCCAGCGCGAGGGCCGGCACCAGGAGGGTGCGCACCACGAGGGTGTCCAGCAGCACGCCCACCGCGACCAGGACGCCCAGTTGCAGCATGCCGACCGACGGCAGGACCCCGAGTGCCGCGAACGTGGCGGCCAGGATGAGGCCGGCGCTGGTGATGACCCCGCCCGTCACGGCGAGCGCGCGCACCACGCCGCGGGAGTGGCCGATCCGGGCGGTCTCCTCGCGGGCCCTGGTCATCATGAAGATCGTGTAGTCGACCCCCAGCGCGACGAGGAAGAGGAAGCCCATCAGCGGCAGCGACTCGTCCGAGTGCGGGTGCCCGAGGGCGCGGAAGAGCAGGACGGAGGCGCCGAGCGCCGCGCCGAAGGACAGCACCACGCTCGCCAGGAGCAGCACCGGCGCCACCAGGGAGCGCAGGAGCACCATCAGGACGAGCAGGACGACGGCGAGCACCAGCGGCATCACCAGCCGCTCGTCGTGCGTGGTGGTGTCGGCGACGTCCAGGCTCTGGGCCGTGCTGCCGCCGATCAGCGCCCCGGGGTCCGCCGTGTCGTGCACGGCGGTGCGGATGTGCCCGACGGTGGCCTCGGCGGCCTTGCTGCCGGGCGGATCGCTGAGCAGGGCCTGGATGCGCAGCCGGTCGCCGGAGGTCTGGGCGGGCGAGACCGCGGCCACCCCGGGCAGGCCGTGGACGGCGGCCGTCACCTGCTCGGCCCTGGCCGCGTCGGCGTAGATGTCCAGCGGCGCGGAGGAGCCGGCCGGGTAGTGCGCGGCGAGGACGGTCTGGCCGGTCACCGACTCGGGCTTGCCGGTGAAGGCCTCGCTCGGGGAGAGCCCGGAGTGCAGGCCGAGCGCACCGATCGCGCACGCGGCGAGGGCCACCGCGCTGGCCAGCCAGACCGGGCGGGGCCGGCGGGCGACGGCGGCGCCGACCCGGCCCCACGGGCCGGACTCCGGCTCGCCCGGGCCCGTCCACACCGGGCGCGGGACGAACGGCCAGAAGAGCCCGCGGCCGAGGATCACCAGCAGCGCGGGCAGCAGCACGGTGATCGACACGAGGGCCACCACGATGCCGATCGCCGCCACCGGGCCGAGCCCGCGGGTCGAGTTCATCCGCGCGGCCAGCAGGCAGAGCAGACCCAGCGTCACGGTGGTCGCGGAGGCGACGACGGCCGGGAGCGTCCGCCGCAACGCGCTGCGCATGGCCTCGTGCCGGTCCTCGTGGCGGCGCAGCTCCTCGCGGTAGCGGGCGATCAGCAGCAGGGCGTAGTCGGTGCCCGCGCCGAAGACCAGGACGGTCAGGACGCTGGTGCTCTGCCCGGTGACCACCAGGCCGGCGTGCTTGACCAGCAGGTACACCACGGCGTTGGCCAGCGACGAGCTGATGCCCACGGTCAGCAGCGGCACCAGCCAGAGCACCGGGCTGCGGTAGGTGACGATCAGCAGGATCGCCACCACCGCGACCGTGGTGAGCAGCAGCGGGCCGTCGACGCCGCCGAAAACGGCGGACTGGTCGGCGGCGGCGCCGGCCGGGCCGGTCACCTGGACGTCGAGCCCGGCCGGGGCGTCGGCGTGGGCGTCGTGCCGGATGGCCTTGACGTCGTCGACGAGCCGGGTGAACCCGTCCGCGCCCTGCATGGTGAGCGGGACGGTGAGCAGTAGGGCCCGGCCGTCCCCGGACGGGGAGAGCGGGGGCGGCGTGCCGCCGTAGCGGGCGAAGGCGGCGCGGTCGCGCTCGGCCTTGCCGGTGTCGTCGGCGGTGATGCCGCCGGGGCGGGAGTAGACGATGCTGGCCGGCAGCACGTCGCCGATGCCGAAGTGGTCCCGCCCCGTCTCCAGGGCCTTGGTCGACTCCGCGCCCCTGGGGAGCCACTGGGTGATGTCGTTGCTCTGGGCGCCGATCAGCTGGGCGCCGAGGGGTGCGGCCACGCCGGCGAGCAGCAGCCACAGGACCAGGACCAGCCACTTGGAGCGGGCGCCGGCCGGCAGGAGAGCGAGCTTCTTGAGCAGGGCTGAGCTTTTGAGCAGGGGCATGGCAGGGCTCCTCAGCTGCTCTGCGGGGCGGCGTGGGCGGGGGCGCTGGGGGCCTCGGGCGGCTCCTCGGCGCCCCAGCCGCGCTGTTCGAGCGTGATGTCCTTGAGGAAGACCGCCGCGGCGAGCCCGGCGAGGAGGACGAACCCGGCGATCAGGAAGACCGGGCTGAGCGCGTGGGCGTAGGCCTGCGCCAGGCCGTGCCGGACGGTGTCGGGCAGCCGGCGCAGCGCCTCGGGTGAGATGCCGCCGTTGGCGGCGATGCCGTTCGCGGCGCCGTCCGGGACGTACGTCGGGATCTCGTGGGTGAGGCGGCTCGTGAGGACGGTCGCGAAGATCGAGACGCCGAAGGAGGTGCCGAGCATCCGGCTGAAGGTGACGGTGGAGGTGGCGGCGCCCAGGTCCGCGCGGGGCGCGGCGTTCTGCACCGCGACCACGACGACCTGCTGGGACAGGCCCGCCCCGACGCCGAGCAGGAACATGTAGAGCCCGGACAGGAAGCGGCTGGTGTCGGCCGTCATGGTGGACATCAGGAAGGCCGCGACGGCGGAGACCAGCATGCTGGCGGCCGGGTACCACTTGTAGCGGCCGGACTTGGCGACCGCGCCGCCGACGCCGAAGGACGCGAGCATCAGCCCGAACATCATCGGGAGCAGCAGGAGGCCGGAGTTGGTGGCGCCGGCGCCCGCGGAGATCTGCAGGTAGAGCGGGAGGAAGAAGACCAGGCCGAAGCCGGTCAGCCCGCCGACGAAGGCCACGGCGTTGCAGATGTCGAAGGTGGAGTCGCGGAACAGGCCGAGCGGGATGACCGGTTCGGCGGCCGAGCGCTCCACGACGACCCAGCCGACCAGCAGCGCCACGCCGCCCACCGCGAGGCCGACGGTGGTGGGGGAGCCCCAGGCGTAGGTGCTGCCGGCCCAGTTGGTGAGCAGGACGAGGCACACCAGCGCGCCGGAGAGCAGCAGCATCCCGAGGTAGTCGATCCGCGGCCGCTCGGGGCGGCGGGCGCTGCGCAGGTAGAGGGCGACCAGGACGAGGGCGGCCGCGCCGATCGGCAGGTTGACGTAGAACACCCAGCGCCAGGTGACGTGTTCGGCGAAGAAGCCGCCGGCGATCGGCCCGCCGACCGCGGACAGCGCGAAGACGCCGGCCGAGTACCCCTGGTACTTCGCCCGCTCGCGCGGGCCGAAGAGGTCCCCGGTGAGGGCGAACATGGCGGCCATCACGCCGCCCGCGCCGATGCCCTGCAGGACGCGGAAGGCGATCAGCTGGCCCATCGTCTGGGCGGCCCCGCAGGCGGCGGAGCCGGCGAGGAAGACGACGGTGGAGACGACGAAGACCTGCTTGCGGCCCAGCAGGTCGCCGAGCTTGCCGGCCAGCGGCATCACGGCGCTGGAGGCCAGGATGTAGGCCGCGCCGACCCAGGCGATGGAGCTCAGGCCGCCGAGGTCGCCGACGATCGTGGGCAGCGCGGTGGCCACGATCGAGGAGTCCAGGGTGGCCATGAGCATCGCGAGGAGCAGGCCGAAGTAGACGATCATCACCTGCCGGTGGGGCATGGCGCCCTCGCCGGGCGCGGGGGAGGAGGTGCTGGTGGTGTCGGGCTCGGTTGACATGGCAACCCCTATGCTTTTAGCAACTATGTGACTCGTGAACATAGATGCCAGAAGAAAGTATGTGCGTTGAGCATAGATCTGCCTTCTGCACGTGTCAACGCGTATATTTGTGCCATGACCAGAGCCGCCGAGACCCCCGCCAGCACCCGTCGCCCGGACACCGCCGCGCCGGACCCGGCCCTGACCGCCATCGAGCGGGCCATGGTCCGGATCCGCCGCAACCAGACCAGGCGGTCCCTGGGCAAGCTGGTGACCGCGCAGCTGGGCCGGGACGTCGACCTGTCGCACAGCGTCGTGGTGGACGCGGTCGAGGAGGAGCCCGACCACCCCGGCCAGGAGGTCACGGTCGGCCTCGTCGCCGAGCGCCTGGCCGTCGACCCCTCGCGGGCGAGCCGCCTGGTGGCGGCGAGCGTGGAGGCCGGCTACGTCCGCCGGGTCGCCTCCCAGGCCGACAGCCGGCGCATCTGCCTGGAGCTGACGGAGGAGGGCCGGGAGCTGGCCGCCCTCTCGCACCGGGTGCGCCAGGAGTACTTCGGCACCATCACGGACGGCTGGACGGTGCAGGAACGTTCCGACTTCGCCCGGCTGCTGACCAAGTTCGCGGGCCTGCCCGAGGCGGAGTGAGCGCGAGGCCGTCGGAGGGGTGACGCGGACGGGCCCGGACGCGGCAGGGGAGCGCGTCCGGGCCCGAGTCCGAGTCGGACGGGGTCAGCCCCCCGTCCGGCCACGGACCTCCTCGATGTGGGAGACCCCGCTGCTGCCGTCGGACCGCCGCCACTCCTCGCGGAGGCGCAGCCGCCCGTCCGGCAGCCGTTCCGGCTTGCTCGTGCACTCCCCGGCGACCACGCCGCCGTCCGCGAGCACCTGGCAGTAGGCGAGCCGCAGCGCGCCGTCGGGGCCGCAGGTGCCGACGAGGCGGCCGGTGAGCACCTTCCCGCCGCGGAACTCGGCCCAGACGAGGTCGCCGAGCTGGTGGTAGTGGCCGACGGGGGACTCCCCGGCGGCCGCGGTCTCCGGCGAGCCGCCCGGGTCCGCCGAGAAGAAGCGGTTGTTGTAGTCGATCCGCGCCCCGGTCACGGCCCTCACGCCCCCGTCGCCGGGGCGATGGCGAACGCCGGGCGGAAGACGTTGTCCGGGTCCAGCCGCCGCTTGAGCGCCGCGAGCCGCTGGTGCCCCCGCTCCCCGTACGTCCGGACGGCCCGCGCGGTGTCCGAACCCTCCGGGTCCGACAGGTAGTTGACGTAACCGTCGCCGGACGTGCCCCAGGGCTCGGCGGCCCGCGCCACCGACCTGGCCCACGCGATCCGCTCGGGGTCGGCGTCGGCCGCCTCCCAGATGGCCATGCCCGTGACGTTGAACCGCGCGGTGCGCCAGCCCACCGCGGACGGCCGCTCGGGCTCCCGCCGCACCGCCCCGCCGAACGCCTCCAGGTAGACGGTGTCGTTGAACTCCCCGCGCCAGCGCCCGGCGTGGAACCGCTCGACCAGCGCGGCGATCAGCTCGTCCGGCAGCCCGTCGGTGCAGCGCGCGCTCCAGTAGTGGCGCAGCCCGTACGGGAGACGGCCGAGGAACTGCTGCATCGACAGGTACGGGCGCCGCTCGACCTGCCAGTCCAGCACCTCCGGTTCGCGCAACTGCTTGTCGAGCAGCGCGGGGTAGCCGGGGTCGGTGCCGCTGTAGCAGACGCTCAGGACGGCGGCGGGCTCCTGCGCGGGCCCGAACCGCTCCAGCAGCAGGATGCAGACCAGTCCGTCGGGGCCTTCGGTGCCGAGCCGCCGGAACAGCTCGACCGCCCGGGTCATCTCGTGCGCCGGGTAGGCGACCGTGCCGCCGTGGACGGTGGTGACCGGGTGCAGCCGGAACACGAACTCGTCGACGACGCCGAAGTTGTGCCCGGCGCCGCGCAGCGCCCAGTCCAGCTCGGGGTCGGTGTCGGCGTCGACGGCCAGGCGGTCGCCGTCGGCCGTGACCAGCGAGTACTCCAGGACGTTGTCGCAGGAGAGCCCGTAGCGGCCCATCAGGTGCCCGATCCCGCCGCCGAGGGTCAGCCCGCCGACGCCGGTGGTGTCGAACGTGCCGCCGGTGACGGCCAGTCCGTGCCGGGAGGCGGCCGCGTCGAACTGGGCCCAGGTCGCGCCGCCCTGCACCCGGGCCGTGCGGCGGTGCGGGTCGATCCGGACCCGGTCCAGCAGCCGCAGGTCGATCACCACGCCGTCGTCCACGCCGGCCGTCCCGGCGATGTTGTGCCCGGCGCCGCGCACCGCGAGCGGCAGGCCGGCCTCGCGGGCGAGCTGCACGACCCGGCGCAGCTCCTCACGGTCGCAGGGCAGCACGATCAGCCGCGGGCGGCGGTCGTGCATGCCGTTGAAGAGCTGCCGGGTGGCGTCGTAGCGGGGGTGGCGCGGGTCGATCACGCGCTCGGGGCACACGGTTTCGAGGGCCCGCCGCAGCGTGCTGGTCATGACAGCTCCAGGAGGTCGTCGAGGTCGTCGCGGTAGCCCGGCACCCGCAGGTCGCGGGCGGCCCGGCGGCTGGCCGCCAGGGCGCACTTGGCGGCGCCGCCGCTGCCGCCGGTGAAGGTGTGGACGGCCGGGTCGGTGGTGGCGCGCAGCTCCAGCAGGCCCGACGGGCTGTAGCAGTCGGCGGCCACCACGGTGCGCCGCACCCGGCCCAGCCGCAGGCCGGGCAGCCGCAGGAGGGCGAGCAGTTCGGTCTCCCGGCGCAGGTCGGGGAGGGGGCGCAGCGGTTCGGCGTGCTCGTCCCAGCAGTCGGTGGGCACGCCGAGCAGCACGTCGCCGCGGCCGTGCGGGCGCCCGTACAGCCCGGTGGTCCCGTCGACGAAGCACGGCGGGCGGCGGCCGCCGGCCCGGTGGACGGTGTACTGGACGAGCTTGCCGCGCAGCCGGGTGGGCTCGCGGTGGTCCAGGCCGCTCTGGCGCAGCAGCGGCCCGGTCCGCCGTCCGGCGGCCAGGACGGTGAGGTCGCAGGAGAGCGTGCCGCCGGGCAGCCGTACCGAACCGGGGCCGACGGCCAGGGCCGGGCCCGCGACGGTGCGCCCGCCGTGGTCGAGGAGGTCGCGGAGCAGGCCGTGGCGCAGCGCGTCCGGGCTGAGGTAGCCGGCGTGCCGTTCGGCGAGGTAGTGGGCGTCCGGGGGGCCGGTGATCCCGTACCGTTCGGCGGCGCCGGCCGCGGTCAGCTGCTCGGCCGAGCCGGGCAGCCGGTCCTCGACGAGGTCCAGCAGGGCGGTGGGCGGGGGGTCGTCGGTGAGGTACAGCGAGCCGGTCTCGCGGTACTCGGCGAGGGCGGCGAGGGCCGGGTCGGCGCGCAGTTCGGCGAGGCTCTCGGCGGCGAGCCGGCAGGCGGCCGGGTCCGGCTCGAAGCCGCGGACCAGGCCGCCGGAGGCGGCGGTGGCCTCGCCGGGCGGGGTGGCGGCGGTGATCAGGCACACGTCGGTGCCCGGTGCGCCGCGCCGCAGCCGCCAGGCGAGCAGGGTGCCGGCCAGGCCCGCGCCGATGATGCAGATCCGCACGGCCGCCTACCGTTCCGGGGCCGGGCCGCGGCCGGTGAGCGCGTCGAGCAGCCGCCGGGCGCGGGCGTCCAGGGGGTGGGTGTCAGGAGCGCCGGCGGCGAGCGGCAGGAGGCAGCGGGCGGCGAGCGCGGGGTCGAACGTCTCGGGGCGCAGGGCCTGTTCGGCCCGGGCGAGGTCGGCGTCGGCGAGGGGCCCGCCGGGGTCGGGGTGCCGGGGCGGGCGGTGCTCGGCGAAGGCCGCGTAGCCGGCCGCGGTGAAGTTGCTCGGGAAGGGGGCGGGGCGGTCCCAGTTGAGGAAGAGCCGGAGGGTCTCCGGGTCCTCGGTGGTGAGCAGCTCGTGGGCCCAGACGGCGTGGTCGCGGCTGGTGGAGAACTTGAGCCCGTCGAGCCGGTAGAACTCGTTGACCACCAGGCCGGACAGGACGGACCGCCAGGGCGCGCCGGCGGCGACGGCCAGGGCGGGGAAGACGGCGGCGTAGTAGAAGGCGTTGTCGATCCCGAGGAACGGCCACAGACCGCCCAGCCCGCCCCAGGCGGCGCCGAGTTCGGTGAGGCGGCGGGCGTCCGGGTCGAGCCGGCGCCCGATCAGGTCGAGGTAGGACAGGCCCATCTCGACCCAGACGTCGAGCCGGTTGCCGCCGACCAGTTCGATCCCCCAGTCGGTGGGGTAGCTCACCGGGACGTCCGGCAGCCCCTCGTCCAGCAGCCGCGTGAGCAGGGCGCGGACCCGGGCGGGGAGCACCGCGGCGGACCAGATCCGGGTCAGCGCCTCCCGGTGGTCCTCCAGCGCGAGGACGGGCCCCCGGTGGCGCACCGTGCGGGGTGCGCCACCGCACCCGCACCGCGGGTCGCGCAGCTGCGCGGCGGTGGCGAAGCCGCCGCACGCCTCGCAGGTGCCGCCGCCCATCGGCTCGCCGCAGGCCGGGCAGCCGCCGCCGACGTAGCCGTGGTGCAGGGTGCGTCCGCAGTCCTCGCAGAGCAGCATCGGCCACTCCGCCTCGGGCAGCAGCCCGGCGGTGACCATTTCGACGCAGAGCCGGGCCACCCGGGCGCGGTGGTTGCGGTCGGTGCGCGGGGTGGTGAAGACGTCGTGCTCGATCCGGGCGGCGGTGAGCGAGGCGCGGATCAGCGCGCCGAACTCGTCGACGAGCTCGTCGGGTTTGCGGCCGAGCTGCTCGGCCCTGGCGACGACGTAGTTCTGGTGGTCGTCGGTGCCGCAGACGGTCAGCACCCGCTCGCTGCGGGCGCGCGCGGCGCGGGCGGCGACGTCGGCCGCGAGGTAGGGGCCGGAGAGGTGGCCCAGGTGCAGCGGGCCGTTCGGGGTCGGGGGCGGGCTGAGCAGCACCACCGGGCGGGCGGTCACGACCGGTCCCCGTCCGCCGCGCCAGGCAGCCAGTAGATGCTGAGGATGGTCAGCGGGTCCGTCTCGGAGCGGTTGTGGATGACGTGCCGCTCCTCGGGGTCGAGCAGCACGGCGGTGCCGGCCGGGGCCGCCGTGGTGCCGGACCCCTCGACCTCGAACTCGGCCCGGCCGGTGACCACCACCGCCAGTTCCGTCTCCGGGTGGCCGTCCCGCGCGCTCGACGAGCCGGGGCCCACCAGGCACCACATCGCGTCGAACGGCAGCCGCGCCGACTCGGCGTACTGCGTCCAGCGCCCGATCCGTATCCCGTACTCCGCGGAGAGCTCCGCCGAGTCGCAACTGAGCCTGCGCACAGTCGTCAACCCCTCATCGTCGTCCGGTGGTTGTTCGCGTGGTCCAGGGTGGTGGCCGGGCCTCGGAGCGGGCTGGGGGCCGGCTGGTGGCGGGCTGACGGACGTCCAGGCCGGTTCGATCCCGCCTGGAGGGCGCCCGCCTACCGTGGCGGCCATGGATGTCGGAGTCGTGCCGGTGCCCTGGGCACCGCGTCGGATGGTCGCCCTCGCCCCGGACCGGGTGCGGGGCTGGCGGGTCAAGCGGTACGGCATCTCGGCCACCCGGCCGAGGCCCCCCGCCCACGTGATCGAGGCCGCCCGCCGGGCGGTCGAACGCAGCCTGCCGGAGGCGTATCCGGAGGCCTTGAGCTGCGCCTTCAGCGTGCTGCACGAGGACGAGGACGGCTGCTACGTCGTCGTCGCCTGGTGGAGCCCCAACCGGCTGATCCTGCACTCCCGGACGTGGATCTCCGCGTGGGCCGACCCGGCCGACTGGCGGCCGGCCCCCGGTGCGGCCACCGCGTGCATCTGGGAGCTGGTGGCGATGGGGGCGGAGCGGGACGCCTGGGTGCGCCACGTGGTGCGCCCGGACGTCCCCGACCTCGACGGCTACCTGGCGGCCACCGTCAGCGGCGAGTTCTGAGGAGGACGGACATGACCCTCGCCGCCCTCCTCGCCCTCGGCGTGCTGCTGCGGAGGCTGCCCGCGGGCCGCCGGGCGATCGACCGCGCACTGGCCGCGATCGCCCGGCGGTCCGGAGCGGGAGCCCGGCTCAGGAGCGCCCAGCCGGAACGATCTTCGCCACCGCCGCAATGACCTCCGCCCACACGTCGAGCGCGCCCTCCCGCCACGGGTCGGGCGGCTCGACGATGGCGTGGTCGACCCCCAGCTCGGCGAGCCGCTCGAAGCGCTCGACCGCGCCGGCCGGGGAGTAGGCCCCGCCCCCGCCGGTCCGGGTGAGCGCGCCCGTGCCGAGCGTGGTCTTCTCGATCTCGCCGTACGGCCGCCCGGCCTCCTCGCAGCGCTGCCGCAGGACGTCGAACTGCTCGCGGATCACCTCGGTCGGCTTGAGGTGGGCGTTGCGCCGCATCGGGTGCTGCGGCGGCAGCGTCGCCAGCTTGTCCTTGATGAGCTCGGGGTCGGGCAGCTCGTAGACGTTGCAGGCGTCCGCGTACCGGGCGACCAGGCCGAAGGTCTTGCGCCGGCCCTGGCCGCCGATCAGCACCGGCGGGTGGGGCCGCTGCGGCGAGTTGGGCTCGTTGCGCGGCTCCTCCAGCCGGTAGTGCCTGCCGAGGAACGGCTCCTCGTTGCCCGCCCACATGTGCTTGGCGAGCCGCACGGTCTCCTCCAGCCGCTCGAACCGCTCGGCCCGCGGGACCACCGGGATGCCCAGGCCGCGCTGCTCCTCCTCGTACCAGGCGGCGCCGATGCCGAAGTACATCCGGCCGCCGGAGAGCGCGTCGAGGGTGCTGACGGTCTTCACCAGGACGCCGGGGTGGCGGTTCACCACGCCGGTGACGAGGGTGCCGAGGCGGATCCGCGAGGTCTGCCCGGCGACGAAGCCCAGCGTGGTGTACGCCTCCGGGCACGGGCCGGCCGGGCCGCGGTTGAGCGGGGTCTGGAAGAAGTGGTCCATCACCCAGAGGCTGTCGAAGCCGACCTCCTCCGCGGTCCGCGCGATCCGCCCGAGCGTACTGCCGATGTTCTCCGGCGAGCCCGGCCAGCCGAAGTTGGTGATGTTGATGCCGAGGCGCACGCGCCACCTCCTTTGGTCAGGACGTCATGGAAGCGATGGGCCAGTCGAGTTGGCGCAGCGCCGCGTCGACAAAGCTCCACTCGTACCGGGTGGCGATCGCGAAGTTCCGCTCCAGCCTGGCGAGTTCCAGGGCCGAGCAGCTGCGCCCCAGGTCGTCGACGAGGGCCAGGAAGCCGTCCAGGACCTCCCGGTAGTCCTCGCCCGGGTGCAGCGCGGAGACCCAGGAGGCGTAGCGGCCGCCGGGGTCGTGGCGCTCGCGCAGGTCGTCGGCGATGCTCAGGTAGAACCAGGAGCAGGGCAGCAGCGCCCCGACCCCCTCGGCCAGCGAACCGGCGCTCGCCGCGCCGAAGAACGACGTGTACGCGTGGGTGGCCGGATCGGCCGGCCGGGTGCGCCAGGAGTCGTCGCCGTCGGCGGCCAGCTCGCCCGCCATCAGGTCGTACCCGAGGGCCATGGCCTGGCGGGCCTCCAGGGTGCCGACCGCCATCCGGGTCAGCACCAGGGCGTGGTCGTGGTCGTGGGCCAGCGCGGCGCAGCGGGCCAGGGCGCGGCCGTACGCCGGGAGCAGGAAGTCGGCGTCCTGCCGGGCGAAGTGCAGCAGTGCCCCGCCCGGCAGGGAGCCGTCGCGCAGGCCGGCGAAGAACGGGTGCTCCCGGACGGCGTCCAGCAGCGGCGCGCCCGCGGCGCCCAGCCGTTCGTGCAGCTTCCCGGTCATCGGAGTTTCGGACATCGGAGTCTGGGCCATCAGTCGAACCACTCACCCTGCTTCATGCCGAAGAACGCGTTGCCGCGGAGCTTCAGCTTGCCGGTGACGAAGGCCTTCTGGCCGGAGAGCTTGCCGGTGGCCATCAGCAGCATGTCGACGACCTTGACGCCGATGACGACGTCGGCGTCCTCCCGGGTGCCCTTGCCGACGGTGCACGCGCCGTCGGCGACCACCAGGTGGTACTCCTGGACGCCGCCGGCGGTGGCCACCTCGTACTGGAAGATCCCGCTCTCGCCGCCCGCCTTGGCCGGGTTGAACGTCGAGGCCAGCTGCTCGTACACGGTGTCCAGCGCGGCCGGGACACCGCCGGGCAGTCCGGCGAGCCTCCCCTCCACCTGGTCCTTGGGCGTGGCGTCCACCAGCGCGACCAGTTCCTTGAACCGGGTCTCCAGCTCGGACATTGTCGAACTCCTCTCGTTTGACATGGGATCGGGTGTTTCAGTCGCGGGCGAGGACGCGGGTGAGCGCGGCGACCAGCCGGTCGCCGTCCGGGTCCGCGCCGGTGCGGCTGCGCCAGGCGACGAAGCCGTCCGGGCGGACCAGCACCGCGCCGTCGTCGCGCACGCCGTGCCGCTCGGCCCACTGAGCGGTCGGCACGTCGAGGTCGAACCCGGCCAGGTAGAAGTCGAGTTCGACGTCGAGCTCGTCGCACGCGCGGAGCACGGAGGCCGCCCAGGTGGCGCCGGAGCGGCCGGCCACCAGGGCGAAGTTCCGCCCGTACAGGTCGAGGGTGGAGGTGCCCGCGCCGGTCGCCAGGTGCGGGGCGCGGGTGCCGGGCTGGGCCGAGAGGCGGCCGGTCTCGACCGCGGGCAGCCCGTCGTCGGCGCCGTCGGCCGGGTCGGGGACGACGGCGCCCGAGCGGTAGCGGTAGCCCAGGATGACGGACCACCAGTCCCACAGCCGCATGCCGTCGACCTCGTCGGACGCCGTGGTGCCGGTGCGCCAGACCATCTGCGCCATGGCCTGCTCCATGGTGAACTCGGAGACCGCGCGGCGCTCGGCGTCGTAGCTCTCCAGCAGCCCGGGGCCGGCCTCGCCCTTGACCACGGCGGCCAGCTTCCAGGCGAGGTTGTGGGCGTCCTGGATGCCGGTGCTGCCGCCGAACGCGCCGGTCGGCGGCACGATCCGGGCGGCGTCGCCGGCCAGCAGGACCCGCCCGTGGACGAACCGCTCGGCGCAGTACGCCCCGATCGCGAACGGCAGCACCTCGGTGCCGTCCGGCAGCTGGGGCACCAGCCGGCCGTCGAGCTCCGGCAGGCCGACCGCCTCCCGGAACAGCTCCAGGCAGCGCTCGGCCGGGTAGTCGGCGACCGTCTCGCCCTTGCGGGGCTCGAAGGGCACCCCGAAGCACCAGCGGTTCTTCCCGTCGTGCGGGAAGATCACCGTGCCCTGCCGCGGGCTGCCCAGGTAGGCGAAGCCGAAGCGGCGGCCCGCGACGACCTCCTCGATGTCGGCCTCGACCACCATGGAGAGAGTGTCGAGCAGCACCCCGGGGCCCTCCACCGGGATGTCCAGCAGGCGCCGCACGGTGCTTCGCTGGCCGTCCGCCGCCACCACGTAGGCGGCCTCCACGGTGTACTCGGCGGCGCCCGCGGCCTCGCGCACCCGCGCCGTGACGCCGTCCGGGCGCGGGGTGAGGGCGGTCAGCTCGACGCCGTAGCGCACGTCGGCGCCCAGCTCGCGGGCCCGTTCGCGCAGGATGACCTCCAGCCGGTCCTGGTCGATCGGGCACCACTCGGTCGGGCTGACACCGTCCGCGGAGCCGGTCGCCAGGTCGACGAAGTCGACGTCCCGGTCGGCCAGGGTGCGGGCCATCAGCATCCGCGAGGAGTCGGCGTCGGAGGCCACGATGCCCTCGCCCCGGGCGGCGAAGAGCCGCTCCTCCAGACCGGCCTGACGGAACACCTCCACCGAGCGGGCGTTGATCCCCCGGGCCCGGGGGTGCACCAGTTCCTGCGGATGGCGCTCGACCAGGACCGGGCGCAGCCCGTGCCAGGCCAGGAACACGGCCGCGGTCAGGCCTGCCATCCCGGCGCCCACGATCAGTACGTCGGTCCGGTTGTCGGGCCGGTTGTCGGGCATCTCGTCTACCTCCAGGTGCCGTTGGGCGGGGGAGCGGGGACCGGTCGGTCCGGGGCGGTCCGGGCGGGTCAGGCCCACAGGGTGTGGACCTGCTCGTCGCGGATGCTGAAGACCGACCGGTCCAGCAGGGAGTTGATGATCACGGCGCTGCGCACCGAGAGCAGGCTGAGGTTGGGGTCGACCACGCCGTGGCTGGACTGGGCGCGGTTCTGGGCGAAGATCCGGTTGGTGTCGCCGTGCTTCCAGCGCAGCGAGTAGTCCGCCTCGATGACCGGCTCCTCGCCCGGTGCCAGGTCGAGCAGTTCGGGGTCCAGCGGCAGCGGCGCGGGCCGCCGGCCGGTGGCCAGCACGACGTGCCGGGCCGAGTGCTGCTCCTGGCCGCCGCCCAGCCGGCGGCAGCGCAGGACCACCGAGCCCTGCCGCTCGACGGCCCCGACCACGTCCCGGCCGGGCAGCATCATCACCGGGGAACGTCCCTCGGCCAGCCGGATCTCGTAGTTGACCTGGTACAGCTCCTGCAGCGTGGCCATCGAGACGCCGTCGCTGGTGAGGATCTGGTTCGTCGCGATGCTGTCGCGCACGTGCGCCGGCAGGCTCTGGAAGTGGCGCACGTATGCGGGCCGGTAGAAGTCGTTGGCGGGCGGCGAGTCGTCCATCGGCGCGAACCACGGCCGCCGGCCGATCCAGCGGATCTCCCGCAGCCCGAGCCGCAGCAGCGAGAGCACCGCCTCGGCGCCGGTCTGGCCGCCGCCGATCACCACGGCCGTCTCGTGCGGTCCGGGCCGGCAGCCGGTGAAGTGCCCGGTGAGCTCCTCGGCGAGCAGGACGCCGTGCGGGCCGGGGAGTTCGAAGCAGTCCGGCACGTACGGGCGGGTGCCGAGGCCGAGCACCAGGTGGTCGGCGGTGGCCACCGGGCGGTCCCCGGAGCCCAGGACGAAGACGCCGTCGAAGGAGATCGCGGTGATGTCGACGCCGTACCGGATGGTGCCCAGCTCACCACTGGCCCAGGCCAGGTACCGGTCGTACTCCAGCCGGGGGATCGCCTCGAACTGGGCGTTCAGGAAGGCGTAGATCCGCCCGGTGGTGACCAGGTAGTTGAGGAAGGAGAAGCGGTTGCGCGGATCGACCAGGGTGACCAGGTCCTTCACCCAGGAGGTCTGCAGCCGGGCCCCCGGGTGCATCAGCTCGGGGTGCCAGGCGTGCGAGCCCCGCCGGTCGAAGAGCGCCACCGCCCCGGGAACGGTGCCCTCGGCGAGGGCGGCGAAGCTCAGGTTGGCCGGGCCCGCGCCGATGCCCGCGACCGCGAAGTGCGGGAGCCCGGCGGGCCGGCTGGTGGAAGTCGCCACGGTTGAAGCCTCTTTACGTGAGGGTGAGGTGGCCCTGCGGTACTGCCGGGGACAGCGTTCCGGCTGCCGGTAGAGGAGTCCTCGAAACGCTCTGAGCCCCGGACGCGCCCGCCGGACGTTCAGGCGGGCTCGATCCACCCGAGAGGGCGGCTCCCCATGCTGTGTCGCGGCACCGACCGGGGACGTCGCGACCGAGGGGATCCGCATGACTTGCATCGCCGGGTGGGTGGGGCTGGGGCCCGACTCGGACCGGAGGACGGCGGGCGTGGCCGCGATGGCCGCCGCGATGACGCCCGGGGGCCCGCCGGCCCACGGGACCTGGACCGACGGGAACGCCCTGCTGGCGTTCCCCGGCCCACCGGGGGCCCGCCCGGCCGCCCTGGTCGAGGACGGCGAGGTGACGGCCGTGATCGCCTTCGCCGGCACGCTGTACGGGCCCGAGGGCGTGCGCCGGGTGCTGGACGCCCGTGGCCACCGGCCCCGGTCCGGCGGCGACCCGGAGACCGTGCTCCACGCCTACCGGGAGTGGGGCGCCGACTGTCCGGTCCGGCTGGACGGCGCCTTCGCGTTCGCGCTGTGGGACGTCCGCCGCCGCCGGCTCCTGCTGGCCAGGGACCGCCTCGGCGTGCGGCCGCTGCACTACGCGCGGCTCGGCGACGAACTGGCCTTCGCCTCGGAGCCGAAGGCCCTGCTCGCCGGGGAGGCGGTCGACCCGGCGGCGGACGCGGACAGCCTGCGCGAGCTGTTCACCCAGATCAAGACCCCCGGCCGCAGCGTCTTCCGGGGCGTCGACGAGGTCCGTCCGGGCCACGTCGTGGAACTGGCCGACGGGTGGCTGACCGAGCGCGCCTACTGGCGGCTGCAGAGCCGCCCGCACCCCGACGACCGGGACACCACCGTCGCGACCGTGCGCCTGCTGCTGTCCGACGCGGTGAACCGGATGCTGCCCGAGGAGCCCACGCCTTGCGTGCTGCTCTCCGGCGGCCTCGACTCGGGCGCGGTGGCCGCGCTGGCCGCCCGCACCTCGGCGGAGCGCGGGGCCAAGCCGCTGCTCACCGCCACCGGCACCTTCCTCGGCCACGCCGAGAACTTCCGCCCCGACCACGTGCGCGCCACCGCGGACGCCCCGTACGCGGCCGAACTGGCCCGCCACCTGGGCTCCGAGCACGTCGACGTGGTGCTCGGCACCGCCGACCTGGCCGACCCGGCCGGCCGCCTGGCGGTGCTGCGCGCCCAGGACCGGCCGACGCCGTTCGCCGAGATGGACGTCGCCGCCCACCTGCTCTTCGCCGCCGTGCGCGAGCGCGCCGGCGTCGTGCTCTCCGGCGAGGCCGCCGACGAGCTGTTCGGCGGCTTCCCGTGGATGCACGACCCGGAGCTGGTGCGCACCGGCCACTTCCCGTGGGTGGCGTACGAGCGCTCGCACGAGCAGTCCAGGGACGGGCTCGGGCTCGGCCTGTTCGACCGCGGGCTGCTGCGCGGCCTGGACCTGGCCGGGTTCGGCGCCGACAGCTACCGCCAGGCGATCGGCGAGGTGCCGCGGCTGGACGGCGAGAACGCGGCCGAGCGCCGCATGCGCGAGCTGTGCCACCTGCACCTGACCCGATGGCTGCCGCGCCTGCTGGACCGGGACGACCGGCTGAGCCGGGCGGTGGGGCTGGACGCCCGGATGCCGTTCTGCGACCACCGCCTGGTCGAGTACGCCTTCAACGTGCCCTGGCGGATGAAGTCCTTCGACGGGCGCGAGAAGAGCCTGCTGCGGGCGGCCGTCGCCCCGCTGCTGCCGCGGTCGGTCGCCCAGCGGCGCAAGAGCCCGTTCCCGGTCAACCAGGACCCGGCGTACGCGCGGATGCTCCAGCGCGAGCTGGCCGCCGTGCTGCGCGACCCGGCCGCCCCGGTGGCCCCGCTGCTGGACGGCGCGGCGGCCCGCGCGGCGGCCGGCGCCGAATGGCCGGGCGGGTCGGACTGGCTGGCCCGCACCAACATCGAGTTCGCACTCCAGCTCAACACCTGGCTGGCCGAGTACCGCGTACAGCTTGCCGTCTGACGATCCGTCAGTCGGACCACCGGAGAAGGAGAGGCCATGACTTCAACCCCTGCGGGCGAGCCCGGGAAGGTCGCGTTCGCGGACGTCCCGCCGAACCGGCGGCGCGGCGGCGACCTGCGCGTCCTGCTCAGCCCGAGGACGTGCGCGGCCACCGCCGGCTTCCTGGGCGCGGGGTCGCTCATGCCCGGCGAGTTCGTCAGCGAGCACTACCACCCGTACTCCGAGGAGTACTTCTACATCGTCGGCGGCCGGATGACGCTGCTCCTGGAGGGGCGGCCGATCGAGCTGGTGGCGGGGGACTCGTTCATGATCCCCAAGGGGCTGCGGCACCGGATGGACAACCATGGCGACGAGGAGATGTTCGCCGTGTTCTTCCTCGGCCCGCTCGCCCCCAAGCCCGAGCTCGGCCACGTGGACACCGAGGAACTTCCCTCCTCCGGCGGCGAGTTGCCGCAGGTCGGAGCCGTGACCTCATGACCGGGCGCCGCGTCGTGGTGACCGGCATCGGGGTCATCGCACCCAAGGGCGTCGGCACCGGCGCGTTCTGGGACACCCTGACGGCCGGGCGCACCGCCACCCGCCGCATCACCCACTTCGATCCGTCGGACTTCCGCTGCCAGGTCGCCGCCGAGATCGACTTCGACCCGCTGGCCTGCGGCCTTTCCCCGCAGGAGGCCCGCCGTCTGGACCGGGCCGGCCAGTTCGCGCTGATCGCCGCCCGCGAGGCGCTCGCCGACAGCGGCCTGGCCGGCGGCGCACCCGACCCGGGCCGGGTCGGCGTCTCGCTGGGCAACGCGATCGGCTGCACCGAGCTGATGGAGCGCGAGTACGTGGTGCTCAGCGACGGCGGCAGCAAGTGGCTGGTGGACCCGCAGTACGCCGTCCCGCACCTGTACGACGTCATGGTCCCCAGCTCGATGGCGGCCGAACTCGCCTGGGCCTGCGGCGCGGAGGGCCCGGTGGGCCTGATCTCCACCGGCTGCACCTCGGGCATCGACGCGCTGGGCCACGCCTTCGAGCTGGTCCGCGAGGGCAGTGCGGACGTGATGCTCGCGGCCGGCACCGACGCACCGGTCTCCCCGGTCACGGTCGCCTGCTTCGACACCCTGCGCGCCCAGTCCACCGCCAACGACGACCCCGAACACGCCTGCCGTCCCTACGACCTCAACCGCAAGGGCCTGATCCTGGGCGAGGGTTCGGCGGTGATGGTCTTCGAGGAACTGGAACACGCCCGCAAGCGCGGCGCGTCCATCTACTGCGAGGTGGCCGGCTACGCGAGCCGCGCCAACGGCTACCACATGACCGGCCTCAAGCCGGACGGCCGGGAGATGGCCGAGGCGATCCGGGCCGCGCTCGACCAGGCCCGGGTCAACCCGCAGGAGATCGACTACGTCAACGGGCACGGCTCCGGCACCCGGCAGAACGACCGGCACGAGACCGCGGCCTTCAAACGCGCCCTGGGCGCGCACGCCTACCGGGCCCCGGTCAGCTCCATCAAGTCGATGATCGGGCACTCGCTCGGCGCGATCGGCGCCATCGAGGTGGCCGCCTGCTGCCTGGCGATCGAGCACGACGTCGTGCCCCCGACCGCCAACCTGGAGACGCCGGACCCGGAGTGCGACCTGGACTACGTCCCGGTCACCGCCCGGGACCAGCGGACCGACGTCGTGCTCAGCGTCGGCAGCGGTTTCGGCGGGTTCCAGAGCGCGATCGTGCTGGCCGACGAGGGGAGGGTGCTCCGATGACCGCGGAACCGGACAGACGCGCCGTGGTGACCGGCCTGGGCGTCGTCGCGCCGACCGGGATCGGCGTGAAGACGTACTGGGCCAACACCCTCGACGGCCGCAGCGGGCTGGCGCCGATGACCCGGATGGACCCGACCGGCTACCCGATCAAGGTCATCGGCGAGGTGCCGGGCTTCGACCCGTACGCGCTGCTGCCCAGCCGGGTCGTCGTGGAGACCGCGCTGATGACCCAGTTCGGCCTGGTCTGCGCCGAGGAGGCCCTGCTCGACGGTGAGCTGGATCCCAAGGAGCAGCCCGAGTACCAGATGGGCGTCGTCACCGCCAACGCCACCGGCGGCGCCGAGTTCGGCCAGCGGGAGATGCAGAACCTCTACTCCAAGGGGCCCTCGCAGGTCGGCGCCTACATGGCGATCGCCTGGTTCTACGCGGCCAACTCGGGCCAGATCTCGATCCGGCACGGCATGCGCGGGCCGAGCGGCGTCTTCATCACCGACCAGGCCGGCGGGCTGGACTGCGTGGGCCAGGCCCGGCGCACGATCCGGGGCGGCACCACCTTCGTCCTGTCCGGCGGCACGGACTCCTCGTTCTCCCCCTCCGGCCTGGTCGGGCAGATCCCGCCCGGCCTGGTCAGCCGCAGCACCGACCCCGCCCGGGCCTACCTGCCCTTCGACGCCGAGGCCTCGGGCTACGCGCCCGGGGAGGGCGGGGCGATCCTCCTGGTCGAGGAGGCGGAGTCGGCCCGCGCCCGCGGCGTGCGCCCGTACGGCGAGATCGCGGGCTACGCCACCGCCTTCGACCCGCACCCGGCCACCGGGCGCGGGCCCAACCTGCGCCGGGCCATCGAGGGGGCGCTGGCCGACGCCCGGTGCGCGCCGGCCGACGTCGACGTGGTCTTCGCCGACGGCTACGGCGTCCCGGCGCTGGACCGGCTGGAGAGCCGGGCGCTCGCCGAGGTGTTCGGCCCCGCCGGGGTGCCGGTCACCGTGCCCAAGACCACCACCGGCCGCCTCTACGCGGCCGGCCCGACGGTCGACCTGGTGGCGGCGCTGCTGGCGGTGCGCCACGGCGTCGTCCCGCCGACCGTGAACGTCACCGCGCCCTCCCCGGACTGCCCGGTCGACCTGATCCTGGGCGACCCCAGGGAGGCGGCGGTGCGCACCGCGCTCGTGATCGCCCGCGGCCACAACGGCTTCAACGCCGCGGTCGTCGTCCGGGCCGTGTGAACAGGCCCTGCGCGAACGGGCCCTGCGCGGACAGGCTCTGCACGAACGGGCCCTGCGCGTACAAGAAGTGCACGAACAGTGCTCAACGGAAACGGAGTTGAAGCGATGGACACCCTGAACCTGGACGGCCTGCGGGACATCATGCGCCAGTGCGTGGGCACCGGCGAGGCCGTCGACCTCGACGGCGACATCCTGCACGCCGACTTCGGCGAGCTCGGCTACGACTCGCTGGCCGTCCTGGAGGTGGTCACCCAGGTCCAGGGCCGGCTCGGCGTCGCCATCCCGGACGAGGTGATCGACGACCTGCGCACCCCCGCGGCCCTGCTGGAGTACGTCAACCGGCAGCGCGCGGAGGCCTGAGCGCGATGACCGAACACGGGCACACCGAGTCGAGCACGGTCGTGGCGGCGCCGTTCGACCTGGTCTGGGAGATGACGAACGACGTGGCAGGCTGGCCGCGGCTGTTCACCGAGTACGCCGACGCGGAGATCCTCGAACAGCGGGGCGACACCGTGCGGTTCAGGCTCACCATGCACCCCGACGAGGCGGGCGTGGCCCGCACCTGGGTCTCCGAGCGCACCAGCGACCTGAGTACCCGCAGCGTGCGGGCCCACCGGGTCGAGACCGGACCCTTCGAGTACATGAAGATCTTCTGGGAGTACCGGGAGACCCCGGACGGCGTCCACATGCGCTGGGTGCAGGACTTCCACGTGCGGGACGAACTCCCCTTCGGGGACAAGGAGATGGCCGAGCACCTGACGGCCAACACGGTCGTCCAGATGCGGGCCGTCAAGGAGCGGATCGAGGCCGCCGCCAGAGCGTGACCCGGGCCTTCAGGCGCCAGCGCCCGCACCGGCACCCGGGCCGGTGCGGGCGCGCAGGCGGCGCAGCATGCGGGCGTCCTGGAAGCCGACCGCGCGGGCGGCCGTCTCGGTGGTCGCGCCGTGGGCGATGAGGTGTTCCGCGCGCTCGACGCGCAGCTCCTGCTGGTAGCGCAGCGGGGTGCGGCCGGTGGCCTCGGTGAAGTGCCGGGTGAGGGTGCGTTCGCTGACACCGGAGGCGGCGGCGAGGTCGGTGAGGCCGAGCCGGGTGTCGAAGCGGGCGTCGATGAGGTCCTGGGCGCGGTGGACGGCGTCGACGAGGTGGCCGCGGTGCCGCAGCATCGCGCTGGCCTGCCGCTCGTCGCCGTTGCGCCGGGCGTAGACGACCATCTCGCGGGCGATCCGGGCGGCCGCCGCCGGGCCGTTCCGCACGGCCACGAGGTGCAGCGCGAGGTCGATGCCGCTGGCGATCCCGGCCGAGGTCACGACCCGGTCGTCGACGACGTAGAGCACGTCGCGCACGACGCTCGCCCGCCGGTAGCGCTGGGCGAGCTCCTCCTGGAGGTCGTGGTGGGTGGTGCACCGCCGGCCGTCCAGCAGCCCGGCGCGGCCGAGCGCGTCGGCGCCGGCGCACACGCTGGCCACCGTCCCGCCGGCGGCGTGGTGCGCGGCCAGCCGCTCCAGCGTGGCCGCGCTCAGCGCGCCGTTCTGCCGCAGCGTGACCGACCGCCAGCCGGGGACCACCAGGAGGTCCCCGGGCGACAGCTCCGGCCACGCGGTGGCGGCCCGCAGCGCGATGCCCTGCGCCGTGGGGACGTCCTCCTGCTCGGCCACGTACGCGCTCGCGTAGCCGAGGCCGTGGTCGGCCGCGGTGGAGAACACCTGGGCGGGCCCGGCGAGGTCCAGCAGGTGTACGTGGGGGACGAGCAGGAAGACGACTCGGGTCACGATCCGGTCAGCTCCTTGACGGTGGTGACGGTGGCGAAGCGGCCGGCCAGAGCGTACTCGGTGCGGGCGATGATGTCGTCCGTCGAGAGGGTGCGCGGGTCGGCGAGGACCTCGGCGAGGCTGCGCCCGGCGGGCGCGTCGCGGTGCTCGATGGGGTGGGTGGCGGTGGCGTCGGTGACGAAGACGACCTCGTAGCCGAGGTCGCCGGCGACCCGCGTGGTGGTCTCGCAGCACTGCTCGGTGCGGATGCCGCTGACGACGACGCCGCCGACGCCGTGCTGGGTGAGCACCTGCTGGAGGTTGGTCGTGGTGAACGCGTTGTGCGAGGTCTTGGTGACGACGGGCTCGCCCTCGGCGGGCGCCAGGCCGTCGATGAGGCGGACGAAGCCGCGGGCCGGGTCGAAGACCGTGCCGGTGCCGGGCTCGGAGTGCAGGACCCAGACGACGAGGTCGCCGCGGCCGCGGGCGTGCTCGACGAGCTCGTTGACCCGCTCGACGATCGCGGGGTTGGACACGGCGGCCCAGTTCTCGCGCTGCCGGAAGGATTCCTGGACGTCGATGACGAGGAGTGCGTTCTTCATGCCTCGATCATGGCGCTCGGCGGGGGCCCGCGCGTAGACACCATCGGGCCCCGATGCGGAACGATCCGGTCATGCGCTACCGGGCTGCCGGGCGGGTCAGGCGCCAGAACAGGTCCTCGCCGGTCTCGGCCGGGGCGACGGGCTCGGCGGGCAGGCGGCGGTGCTCGGTGAAGCCGAGCCGGGCCGGGATCGCGCCGCTGGCCAGGTTGGCCGGGTCGTGGCAGACCTCGACGTACTCGACGCCGGGCAGCCGGAACGCCTGCTCGACCAGGGCGCGCGTGGCCCGGGTGGCGATGCCGCGGCCGGTCGCGGCCGGGTGCAGCCAGTAGCCGATCTCGCGGCCCTCGTCGGGGGAGTCCTCGCGCCGGTACAGCGAGCAGGCGCCGACGATGGAGCCGTCCTGCACGATCGCGTAGGTGTGGTTGTCGTTCGCCCACTGTTCCTCGCGGCGGGCCAGGAAGTCGGTGGTGGACTCCAGGCTGTGCCCGGCCACCCACGGCATGAACGGGCGCAGGTGCTCCAGCGACTCCTCGATGACGCGGAAGAGCTCGGGGAGGTCGGCCTGGCCGCGGAAGGTGCGCAGCAGCAGGCCGTCGTTCAGGTCGATCACCGGTTCGGGCAGGCTCATCTCCGGAGGATGCCACGGCCCTCCCGGGCCGCGCACCCCGAATTCGGGCGGGTGCGGTCCGGGAGGGCCGTGGCGAGGGGTGGGACGCGTCAGCCGTGCGTCACGCACTTGTTGGCGCTGTTCGACCACAGGCCCTGGAGGTCGAAGGTGCCGGTGCTCAGCGTCACGTACGCGTCGAGCTGGACGCACGCGTCGCCGATCTCGCCGCCGCCGCCGTTCCAGCCGATGCTGGGCCAGAAGTCGGTGACGGTCTCCGCGTACTCGTGGGTCTCGGTGGACTCGATGCCCGAGAGCAGGCGGCCGTCGGTGAAGGTGGTGCAGGCGCCCGCGCCGTTGTCGGGGATGTACGGCAGGTTGGTGTAGGCGAGCTTGCCGTACGACGTGGAGGTGAAGTCGTGCCAGGCGCAGAAGCCGGAGTTGGGGAAGCCGTCCGGGTGCGTCTTGGTGGGGGAGAGCACGACGTACTGGGCGTTGAGGTTCGGCGCCTGGGTGGTGTTGCCGAAGTGCGCGGCGGCCTTGCCGGCCTCGGCGGCGATCTGCGCGGCCGTCGCGTTGGCCGGCGCGGCGGCGGACTTGTCGAACCAGACCCCGGCCAACGGCGAGGTGGCCGGGTGGTTGACGTGGACGCCCTTGGTGCCGCAGGTCACCGTGCCCTTGGGGACGCCCTCGCAGTACTGGTCGAGGATGGTGCCCCAGGTGTCCTTGGCGCCGTAGAGGCCCTTGAACATGTTCTGCATGTCGGTCGCGACCCCGGCCGGGTCGGACGACCACTGGGTGCCCCAGAAGACCAGGTAGACCTTCGGGGTGGGGGAGACCACGCCCTGGCTCGCGCTGGACCCGACCGACAGGGTGTCGGACGCGGCCGTGACCGCGCGCTGCGAGGCGGCCGCGGCGGGGTCGAGCGGCTTGAGGCCGAAGTGGGCGGCGGCGGTGGCGGGTTGCGCCGCCTGGGCGCCGGTGGCCAGCGAGGTGGTCCCGAAGGCCGCCAGGGCCAGCGCCGCGAGGGTGTGGGCGGCGGCCTTGAAGGTTGTGCGCATGCGTCTGCTCCCGGATGTGAGGGTGTGAGGGCGGGGCGAACTGCCTGCGTGCGGAAGGGTGTTCGGATGGAGCCCCGACACCTCACCAGTTCGGGCGGCGTCCGTCCAGACGTGCGGAAGCGGCGGCGCGAAGGCTTTGCCGTGCCTATGCCAAACTCTCGTGCGGTTCTAGCCGTCGGGCGGGTTTGGACGGCGCCCGGGCGGGCCGCCCGGGCCGGGCGGCCGGTGACGGACGGTCATCACCGGGCGGGGCAGCCGTCGTCCGGCCGTCCGGGGATCGTACGATCAAGCAATGTCTGACATCACGGAAACCACGCCGGGCTGGCTCGCGCCCGAGGAGCTCGAAACGACCCGGGCGCAGATGCCGATCCTGTACGTCGAGGCCGTGCCGGTGCGGGTCGACGAGTCCGGGGAGGTCACCCAGATCGGGCTGCTGCTGCGGATCGGGCCGGACGGGACGGTCAGCCGCACGCTGGTGTCCGGGCGCGTGCTGCACCACGAGCGGATCCGCGACGCGCTGCTGCGGCACCTGGAGAAGGACCTCGGGCCGGTGGCGCTGCCGCGGATCCCGGCTTCGCTGCAGCCCTTCACCGTCGCCGAGTACTTCCCGACGCTCGGCATCACCGAGTTCCACGACCCCCGCCAGCACGCCGTGTCGCTCGCCTACGTCGTGCCCGTCTCCGGCGACTGCCGGCCGCGCCAGGACGCGCTCGACCTGGTCTGGTTCAGCCCGGCGGAGGCCGCCTCGCCGCTGGTGCAGCAGGACATGCCGGGTGGTCAGGGGGTGCTGCTCAAGCGGGCGCTGGCGCACGTCGGCTGCCTGAGCTGACGGCGGAAACGCTTCTTTTGGGGGATTGAAGGCTTGTTGCCGGGTTCGTGAGGTCGGCGGAGCCGGCGCATCAGAACCAGACGCGGGGCAGGACCTGCCAGTCGGACTCGACCGGCAGGACCAGCCCGGTCCGCTCCCGGACGTCGGCGGTGCGGTCGGCGCGGTCGGCGCGGGCGTCCAAGGCGGTCAGGGCGCCCGCGCCGGCCTCGGCGTACCGCCGGTGGGCGTCCGGGCCGGCCCAGAGCGTCACGACGAGGTGGTGTTCGCGGTCGCGGAAGACGTCCGGGACGACGCGGGCGACCACGCCCCCGAGCAGGTCGCCGGCCGCGGCCGACCCCAGGCCCCGGGCCGAGCGCAGGGCGGCGAGGAAGTGCTCTTCGCGGCCGGGGTGGAGGCGGCAGTCGTCGACGCGCAGCACGGTGCCGCGCGTCAGGGCCTCGTGCAGGTCGGCGGCCTCCCCCGGGATGTCGAGGACGGTGGGGCCGGCCGCGTTCTCCAGCACCGCGTACCGCTGTTCCGGTGTCGGCTCGTCCTCGGCGGGTTCGCTCATGCGGAAGCGGGCGTAGCCCATTTGGTCGGCGTCGATGGCGGCGTTGCGCTCGTCCCTGAAGTCGAGGTACGCGGCCTCGTCGGCCCAGACGTCCAGCACGCACGCGCGCGGGCCGTCGGGCTCCCGGGCGCTGACCTGCCCGACCAGCCCCGGGTGGCCCGGGAGCGCCGTCCACTCGCTCCGCCCGCTCCGGTAGCGCTCCAGTGCCTCCGGCCGGACGTGGCAGTCCCTCCACTTGATCCACATGCGGACCATCATCGGCGGTCGCGCCCGGCCGGCGTCAAGCGGCCCGCGCCGGCCGGCTGTCCGAGCCGACGGCTCATCCGAGGCCGGGCAGGACCTGCCAGTCGGCTTCGAGCGGCAGGGCCAGCCCGGTCAGCGCGCGGACGTCCGCGGCGACGTCCGCGCGTGCGCGCAGGGCGGCCACGTCCCGCTCCGCGTAGCGCTGGTGGGCGTCCGCGTCCGTCCACAGCGTCGCGACGAGGTACCGGTCGTCCGCGAGGCGGGTGACGGCGCCGGCGAGCATGCCGCCGGCCGCCGCCATGGCCGGGTTCCAGACGCGTCGCTGGGCGTCGAGGAAGTGCTCGGCGCGGCCCGGGTGGAGGTGGCAGTCGGCGACGCGCAGGGCGGTGCCGCGGGCGAGCGCGTCGTCCAGGCCGGCGGCCTCCCCCGGGATGTCGAGGACGGAGGCGCCGGTCGTCACCGAGGTCACCTGCCAGCTCCTCGGCTCGGGTCCTTCCCCGTCGCGACGCCCGGACCGCTCGGCGGACGCCGCCGTGACGATCTCGTCGTGGCGCACCGCCATGAAGGCGGTGTAGGCCTCCTCGTCGGCCCAGACGCCGAGCACGTGCGCCCGCTCGCCGCCGGCCTCCCAGCCCCCGACCTGCCCGACCAGCCCCGGCTGGTCCGCGATGGCCGCCCATTCGCGCTGCGCGTCCGCGAAGGCTTCCCGTCCGCCGGGCAGCACGCGGCAGTTGATCCACTTGATCCACATGGGGCCATCATCGGCGGTCGGGCCGGACCGGTGCCAGCCTTCGGGGTTCCGGGCGACACGGAATCACGGTCCGTAGAAAGGACGTTGACAGAGCGTCCGGAAACGGGTTCAGTGCGTCCTCGGCAATCTGCGTGAGGAGTGGACGTGAGTGCGGTCGGTGCGGGGCCGGAGGCGCCGCGGCAGCAGCCGGTGGCGATGGCGTACGAACAGGTCGGGTTCAACGGGGCGTTCGCGGCCGCGCTGACCCGTGTGGTGGGCTCGATGCCCGCGCTGTACGTGACGCTGGCGATCGTCGGCGGATGGATGGCGCTCGCGACCTGGGGGCCGCTGCACACGCTCGACCCGTACCCGTTCGCGTTCCTGCTGTTCCTCGACAACGTCGTCCAACTGGTGCTCTGCCTGGTGATCCTGGTCGGCCAGCGGGTGCTCGGAATGGCGGCGGACCGGCGGGCGGTGCAGACCTACGAGAGCGCCGAGGCGATCTTCGAGCGGGTCGCCGACCTCCAGGCGCACCTGGACCGGCACGACCTCGCGCTCGGGCGCGGCGTCAGCCTGCTGGAGACCAGCCGCCACCCGTGGATCGAGCGCCACCGCGTGCAGCACCCGCCGCAGGCGATCGACCAGGCGACCACGGTCAACGGGCGGATCGCCGCGTGGCTGACCGGACGGCTGGGCAGCATGTGGGCGTTCTACGTCGCCGCGGGCACGCAGGTGGTGTGGATCGGGATGGCCGAGTCCGGCCTCCAGACCTTCGACCCGTACCCGTTCGCGTTCATGAGCTTCCTGTCCACCCTCGCCCAGCTGGTCTTCATGATCGTCATCATGGTCGGACAGGACGTCATCGGCCGGGCCGGCGACCGCCGCGCCGAGCAGACGCTGCTGGACGCCGAGGCCGTCCTGCACGAGTGCCGCCGGATGAAGGCGCGCCTGGAGGCGCAGGACCGCGTCATCGACAGCCTCGCCGACTACACCAGCGCCCAGGTCACCAAGCACCTGGCGCGGGCCATCCACCAGAGCCGCCTGGAGGCCGCCGTCGAGGACGGCCGGGAACCCGGCAGCGGGCCGGGGCTGCTGCCCTGGGACGAACTGCCGGAGGAGCTCCGGCAGGCCAACCGCCGCCAGGCGCGGCGGCTCGGCGACCGGCTGGCCGCCGTCGGCTGCCTGATGGTGCCGACCTCCGAGCAGCCGCCGGGCGCCGACGGCCCGCCGCCCGTCGACTTCACCGAGGAGGAGGCGGAGGTCCTCGCCCGGCTGGAGCACGAGCACGGGCTGAGCGCGCCCGCCGTCCTCGGCCCGGGCGCGCTGCCGGGCCAGCGGGACGGCCGGGACGCCGAGCAGGTGCCGTGGGCGGAGCTGTCCCCGAACGCCCGCGCGCGGACGGTCGCTTCGGTGCGCCGCCTGCCCGCCGTGCTCGCCGACGTCGGCTTCCAGGTGCTGCGCACCGGCCACGGCGCCGACGGGCCGGGCGAGCCGGACTTCACGCCCGAGGAGTGGGCGACGCTGGGCCGGTCCCTGATGGCCTCCGGCGTGCTGGTGGCGCTCGCCGAGGGCGTCGCCGACGCGGAGGAGATCATCGCGCTGGTCAAGCTGCTGCGCGAGGCCGGCGTGACCCACCCGCGCCGCTTCGTGCGGGAGCTGGCCGCGTCGTCGACCTTCGACACCGGGCTCCAGCCCGCGACGCGCTACGCCGACTACGAGCGGCCCGCGCTGGCGGTGATCCGCGAGGCGACGCGGATCGTCGCGAGGGTCGCCCCCGACGAGGTCGACGGGTTCCGGGAGTTCCTGCTGGAGATCGCCACGGTCGTCGCCGACGCCAACAACGAGGGCGGCTTCTTCGGCCTCGGCGCCCGGCCCCGGGTGCCCACCGAGCTGCGGGCGATGGAGGCCGTGCGCACGGCCACCGAACTCGACCGGCCCGAACCGGCGGTGTCGCTGGTGCGGCGGAAGCGGAAGTCGTAGGGCCTGTCTCAGGGCAGCGTCGGCACCTTGACCTGGTTGAACGCGTAGTAGACGGCCAGCAGTCCGTGGACGGCGAGGGCCGCGGGTGCGGACAGGAACGCCAGGCCCACGGTGAGCGGGTAGACGACCATGCCCACCTCGAACCGCCATCGGGCGGCCCGGGCCGCCGCGATGTCGACCCGCGCGTCGAAGCAGTGGCCGGTGCGCGTCGCGTGGTTCCAGAACAGTGAGAACAGCACGGCGTGCCCGACCATCACCCCGCCGTACACCGCCGCGGCGACGTTCGCGGCCGAGCCGTTGCGCAGGTTCTGCGCGACCAGCGCGGTCGGGAACGGCAGCGCCGAGACCAGCATGAGCAGGAGCAGGTTGACGAACACCAGCGTGCGGTCCACCCGGGCCAGGTGCACGAACAGCGTGTGGTGGTTGACCCAGATGACCCCGATCACCAGGAAGCTCACCGCGTACGCGAAGTAGGACGGCCACTGCGCGCCGAGCGCCCGCCACAGCTCGGCCGCGCCGTGGCCCTGCGGGACCTTGATCTCCAGGATCAGCAGCGTGATCGCGATCGCGAACACCCCGTCGCTGAACGCCTCGACCCGGCCCGTGTCCGTTGTCGCCACCGGCCGCGCCGGCTCCACCGTCTCCACCGGGCGAGGATCCCAGCCGGGCGCGGGCACCCGGCGGCGCAACGCCGTGGCGCCGGGTGCGATGCGGCGGCCTGATTTACCAGCTCTCCATACTTTTCGGGTGGCGGTGGTCACGGTGAGTCACATCTGATAGAGATCGCACACCCGACCACGGTGCGTGCGCCTGACCGCCCCCGCACCACAGGAGGACGAGCCATGCACCTGGAGATCACCCCGATCGACGCGTTGCGCCGTGCGGCCGCCCGCCCCCTCGGCGGCCCCGCCCTGCACTACGAGGAATCCGCGGTCGGCTACCCGGAACTGCTGGACCGCGCGGGCCGCCTCGCCGAGGTGCTCGCCGCGGGCGGGGTGACGGCCGGGCGGCGGGTCGCCTACCTGGGGCTCAACAGCCCGACGCTGCTCACCACCTACCTGGCCTGCGGCTGGCTGGGCGCCGCCTTCGTCCCGGTGGACCACCGGCTCGGCGCGGCGGAGATCCGGGAGGTGCTGCGCGACTGCGGGGCGCACACCGTCGTCGCCGAGCCGGGGCGCGCGCCACTGGTCGGCCCTGCGCCGGGTGCGCGCCTGCTGCTCATCGACGACGACCCTGCCGCGCCCCTGACGGACGTGCCCGGTCCGCACTGGACGCCGCTCGCCGCCGCGCTCGCCGCCGCCACGCAGCCGCCGCGCGAACCGGCGTCCCTGGACGCCGACGACCTCGCCGTCCTGCTCCACACCGCGGGCACCACGGGCCGCCCGAAGGCCGTCAGGATCACCCACGGCAACCTCTGGTGGAGCGGTGCCAACGTCGACGCGGCGATGGTCACGCGCGAGGAGGACGTCAACCTGGTCGTCACCCCGCTGTCCCACGTCGGCGGGCTCGCGTGCTTCACCCTGCGCAGCCTCGGCCACGGCGGCACCACCGTCGTCCGGCGCCGCTTCGACCCGCAGCGGACGCTGCGCGACCTCGTCGAGCTGAGGGTCAACACGTTCTTCGCCGCCCCCTCGATGTACGCGGCGCTCGCTCGCCTGCCCGGGTTCGCCGCCGCCGAACTGTCCGCGCTGCGCTGCGCCGTCGTGGCGGGCGCCCCGGTGCCCGCGCGGCTGGTCCTCGACTACGCGGCGCGCGGGGTGATGCTGCAACAGGCGTGGGGGCTCACGGAGACGGCGTCCTTCGCCTCCTACCTGCCGCCGGAACTCACCGTCGCGAAGGCGGGCTCGGCGGGCCGGCCGATGCCGTTCACCCGGCTGCGGATCGTCGACCCGGACTCGGGCGCGGACGTGTCCGGGCCGGACGAGCCCGGCGAGGTGTGGGTGAGCGGGAAGCACGTCTCACCGGGCTACTGGCGCGGCGAGGAGGCCCTGCGGGACGACGACGGCTGGTTCCGCACCGGGGACCTCGGCCGGCTGGACGCCGACGGCTGCCTGTACCTGGTCGACCGGCTGGCGAACGCGCTCGTCCGGGACGGCGGGACGGTCCACCCGGCCGAGGTCGAGCGCGCGCTCACCGGCTGCCCCGGCCTGCGGGAGCTCGCCGCCGTCGGCGCGCCGCACGACGAGCGGGGCGCGGCCGTCGCCCTGGTGGCCGTCGCGGAGCCGGGGAGCGCCCCGACGCTCGACGCGGTGCGGGAGTTCGGCGCCGGGCGCCTCGCACCGCACGCGCTCCCGGTCCGGCTGCACCTCGTCGACGCGATCCCGCGCAACGGCGCCGGGACGGCGGACCCGACCGCCCTGCGGTTGCTGCTGGCGGCCGCGCCCCGGATCGTCCCGCGGCGGGCGGCTCGGGACGGCCTCCCGGAGCAGGTGCCGCAAGAGCCCCGGGTGGAAGGCGAGTCGGCCGGCTTCGCCCCGCTCGTGGTGTCCGCGCGGACGCCGGGGGCGCTGGCGGCGCAGGCCGGGCGGCTGGCCGATGCGCTGGACGGCGGCGTGCGCCCGCAGGACGCGGCGCTCTCGCTCCTCGCGGGGCGGGCCCTGTTCGAGCACCGGGCCGTCGTGGCGGCGGCCGACTCGGACGCCGTCCGCGCGGCCCTGCGGGCGCTGGCCGAGGGCGGCGCGGCGCCCGGTCTCGTCGCCGGTGCCGCGCCACCGGGCCGCCGGGACGGCGGCGTGGTCTTCGTCTTCCCCGGCCAGGGCAGCCAATGGGCGGGCATGGGAAGGGAGTTGTGGCACGACGAGCCGGTGTTCGCGGAGCGGATGGCGCAGTGCGGGCGGGCGCTGGCCCCGCACGTGGACTGGTCGCTCGTGGACGTCGTGCACGGTGTCGGCGGCGCACCGCCGGTGGAGCGCGTGGACATCGCCCAGCCGGTGACGTTCGCGGTGATGGTCTCGCTCGCGGCCCTGTGGGAGGCGTACGGGGTCCGCCCGGCGGCCGTGCTGGGCCACTCGCAGGGCGAGATCGCGGCGGCCTGCGTCGCGGGCGCGCTGTCCCTGGAGGACGCCGCCCGGACGGTCGCGCTGCGCAGCCGCGCCATCGGCGACCGGCTGGCCGGCCGGGGCGGCATGGTGTCGGTGCCGCTGCCCGAGGGCCGGGTGCGGGACTGGATCCGCGCGTGCGGGGACGGCGTCGAGGTCGGCGCGGTCAACGGGCCGGAGCGCACGGTGGTGGGCGGGGAGAGCTCGGCGCTCGGCGCCTTCCACGCCGAGCTGGTGGGGCGCGGCATCGACGTGCGGATGGTCCCGGTCGACTACGCGTCGCACACCGCGCAGGTGGTCGGGGTCGAGCGCGACATCGCCGAACTCCTGGGCGATGTGCGGGCGTTGACGCCGACGGTGCCGTGGTTCTCGACCGTCGACGGGGCGTGGGTGGCCGGCCCGGTCGACGCCGGGTACTGGTACCGCAACCTGCGCGAACCGGTGCTGCTCGACCCCGCCGTGCGGGCGCTGGCGGCCCAGGGGTTCACCGGCTTCGTGGAGGTCAGCGCGCACCCGGTGATGACGACGGCGATCGGGGCGACGCTGGCCGACGCGGGCGTGGCCGCCGGAGCGTCCGTGGTGTGCGGCACGCTGGCGCGCGGCGAGGGCGGCCGGGAGCGGTTCGCCCGCTCGCTCGCGGAGGCGTTCGTCCGGGGCGCCCCGGTGGACTGGACGCCGATGCTCCCGCCCGGCGCGCGCCGGGTCGACCTGCCGACGTACCCGTTCCGGCGGCGGCAGCCGTGCCGGCCGGCGGAGTCCGTCGAGTAGCGTGCCCGCCGGGCTTCACTCTCGCCGGGCTTCACTGTCGCTGGGCTTCACTTGCGTGGGCAGGGCCTCGTCGTGGCGCCCGTCCGGCCGTCGACCAGCCGCAGGTGGTCGTGCTCGCCGCAGTCGTCGAGCAGGAGCACCCGGTCGCCGAGCGGGACGGGCGGTGTGGCCCGCGAGCCGCGCCGCCAGAGCACCCGGCCGCCCCGGACGGCGACGACGGCCCACGCCGCGCGGTGGATCAGCAGGGCATAGAGGCGTCCGGGTGCCGGGACGAGGTGGGCGTAGAAGTTCCGGCGCTCGCGCCGCGGGACCTTCAGCGGCCAGCGGAGCCCCGTGAGCCGCGGCGGCCGGCCGCGGCCGCCGAGCCGGGCCGAGACGATCCGCTCCCCGCGGATCGCGGCCGGGTCGTCGTGCGTCCCGTCCAGCCGGACGGTCGTGTAGAGCCTGCCGGCTACCTCGACGACCTGCGGGTCCGAGAGGCGCAGGGGTCGCCGCGGGGAGAAGAAGGTCCGCACCCGTCCCTCTCCGATCCCTCCGACCTCTCCGACCTCTCCGATCTCTCCGAGTGGCCGGAGGTGTGCCACCCGGCGGTCGTCGACCCGGGCCCAGGCCGCCGAGGGCACCTCGCCGTCCGTCCCGGCGCCGCGCCAGCGAGTGGAGGGGTACCCCGTGGTGAGGGAGCCGAGTGCGGTGCCGGTGGCGGGGTCGAACCACTGCACGGTGTCCCTGCGCGGGTGCGCGGTGAAGACGACCGGCCCGGGCAGGTGATCGACGGCGACGAGGTGCAGGCGGGCCGGGTAGCGGTTCATGGCGGTGCGCCACAGCTGTTTGCCGCTGCGGGCGTCGTAGGCGCGGGTGTAGTGGCGCCGTTGGGTCCCGACGGTGACGATCACCCGGCCCTGTGTCAGCAGGACGCTCCCGAAGTCCACGTAGTCGTGCCGCCACAGGCGGCGGCCGTCCACGAGGTCGACGGCGGTGACGTGGCGCGGCGCGTCGGGGTGGCTCTGCCAGAGGACGAGCGTGCGGCCGTCCGCGAGGTAGCCGGAGAGCGGGGCGGCGTCCCGGATCCAGGCGAGCGCGCCGTCGGTGCGGCGGAGGCAGGTGAGACCGATCGGCTCGGTGCCGTGCGGGCTCGGATTGCGGCTCGGCACGACGACGTGCTGCCCGGCCGTGGTGAAGGCCGTCGCGAGCCGGAGCCCGGTCCCGCCGAGCGGGTGCGGGCTCCGCCAGAGCATCCCGCCGTCGCGGGCGTCGAACGCGGTCATCCGCCCGTCGAACGGGACGAGCACCTGCCCGTCGGCGACGGCGATCGGGCCGAGGCTGTCCTTGGGCGCGGTGACGGTCCACAGCCCTGACGCCGCGTCGTGGTCGACGGACAGCGGGACGGCATCGTTGATCATCGGCTTTCCCCCGAAACGCCTCGAACCCGACGAAGAACCCGACGGAGAACCTGACGGAGAACCCGACGGTCAAGTATCGGCCCGGTCGTCCACCCAGTCGTCGGTGCCCCCCAGCGTGCGGTCAGTTCGAGCCCGGGGTCGTCGGATTCGGCGGCCCAGCGGTCGTGGGTCGCGTCCGGCAGCGGCCCTAGCCGGGCGTGCCAGGAGGGCCGGTAGCGGACGGTGAAGACCGGTTCGCCGGGCTGCTCGACGGTGATCCGGTGGTGCAGCAGGCCGCCGCGGTGCCGGACGGCGGCGTCGGGCCGCATGACCACCTGCCGGTCGCCGGCGGTGAGCACCTGGCTGCCGTCGTCGGCCGTGCGGAGCTCGGCGCACAGGCAGCCGAGCCGGCCGGACCATTCGGGTGCGGGCACGGCTCAGCCCCCGTTGTAGTCGGTGGCCGCGAGGACGGTGAGGCGGGTGCGGTCGGGGGAGAGGGTCGCGAGGCCGAGGTCCCACAGGTCGCAGTTGAACCAGTCCGTCCAGGCCCGGAAGCCGTACCAGGCGCAGGTGGCGACCCGCCGTTCGACCTCGGCGGGCGTCGCGTCGCCGGGGGCGCCGGCCAGGGCGGCCAGGGACCGCCAGGCGGCGAGCCGGCCGTGCGCGCCGTACCACCACTCGTCCTCGCGGCCGCCGCCGGTGGACGCCGCGGCGAAGAGCTGGCGCCACGCCTCGGCGGGGGTGGTCGCGACGACGGCGAGGTTCCTGGCGCCGGTCAGGCCGTCGAGGCAGTCCAGCGGGAGCGAGGCCAGCATCGGGTGGAGGGCGTCGGCGTCGACGGGGGCGTCCGTGACGTGGATCCCGGCCTCGACCCGGCCGTTGTGGCGCCCGTCCCAGCGGTCGACGGCGGTGGTCAGGGCGAAGTCGAGGTCGTTGGCGCGCACCGCAGGGACGGGCGCGGGGTCGTTCGGCAGCTCGCGCCCCTCGGGCAGGCCGTACCCGATGCCGCCCCCTCCGCCGCCCAGCCAGTAGCGGGTCAGCTGCGGCGTGCCCTCCAGCGGGGAGAGCGACCAGGGCAGCCAGGCGAGCGGATGGCCCTGCCAGAACAGTGAGTTCGCCGCCCACTCGACGGCCTCCGGCGGGGGCGTGGAGCGGCGGAGCACCAGCTCGTGGACGAGGCAGGCCCGCAGCTCGTCGGGGGTGTCCCCGTACGCGGCCTCGCCCGGAGCGAAGAGCTGGGCGAGGTCGCGCGGGGACTGGTTGGCGGCGAGCACGGCGGCGGCCCTGCGCTCGGGCCGCTTGGTGGGCGACAGGTCGGCGAAGCCCAGCCGAAGGGCGTGGGCGATGGCGTCGCGCCGGTGGGTGGTGGCGAGCCTCCACAGGAGCAGGGAGAAGAGGTAGTGGTGCTCGGTGCCCTTCGCGCGCGCGCCGTAGCGCGCGTGGACCGCCGCGGTGAGCTCCGCGACGAAGTCCGCGTCGCCGCGCCGGAGATGCTCGTCGGCGAGGTCGAGGACGCCCCCGATGATGACGCTGCCGGCGAGGCCGTCGACCAGCTGTTCGATCGTGTTCCGCACGCGGGCGAGCGTACCGCCCTGGTGGGAGCGGTCAGGTGGGGGCCCGGCCCAGGTGCGCGGTCCCCACCGTCTTGGCCGGTGACCAATGACTGGTTGTCAGTAAGACTGGGTCGGTGACCAAGAAGCAAGCCCCGGACCGCGCCCTCACCCGGCTCCCGTCGGGGCCGGCGCCGATGATCCGGTCGAGGCCGAGCTCGAAGCGCTCGTCGAAGTCGTCGAAGTCGCCGGAGGGGTGCTGAGATGCGGGTCGAGATCGTCGCCGTCCTGGACGGCGGCCGGGTCGACTTCCGCTGCGCCCTCGGCCGGGCGCACGCCCTGTGGGCCGGGGCGATGTCGCCCGGCCCCGGCCGACTCTTCGACGTCGAGCTGGACGTGGGGGAGCCGATCGCCGCGTGGGCGAGAGCCACCACCGGACCGGGAGCGATCACCGGAACCCCGGCGGGCGGGGCCGTGCTCACCGGGACCGTCCTCGGGACGGGAGACGCGGACGACCCCGTCGTCGACCTCCGGCTCGGCGACGACATCGTCCTGCTGGAGCCGCCGGCGGACGGCTGGGACGTGCGGCCCGGCGAGGTCGTGGCGGCACGGGTCACATCGCTCCGGCTGTACCCGTACGAGCTGTAGCCCGCGGGCCTGCGGCTGATGCGTTGAGTCCCGCGGCCCGGGGGGACGTATGGGTCAGTGGCGGGGCGGGTGCGGCGGGGAAGCGGGAAGGTGAGTCCGGTGATCAGCTCGGAGACGGTGGAGTTCCGCGTCGGGGACCGGGTGTGGGTGTACCGGGACTCGGAGTTCGGTGCGGTCGAGGGGGCCGTGGTCGTGGACGTCCGGCCGGACGGGCGGCTGCGGGTGGAGTTCACCGACGGGCACCGCACCGCTCTCCGGTACGGGCACGTCGAGCTGCGGGCGCCAGCCGTCGGGTGACGGCCGGCGCCGGGATGGTGCGGGTGCGGGGGCGGGGGAGAGGAGCCAGCTCAGGGTGACGTCCCACAGCGGGCCGCCACCCGCGGTCATGCGGTGACCTTGGCGACGAAGGCGGCCAGGTTCGCCACCGTGCGCTGGATCTTCTCCTCCACGGTGAGCGACTCGTGCAGCTTGGTGCCGACCTCGCGCCTGCCGCGCACGTAGAGCGAGCACGCGAGGTCGCTGCACATGTACGCGCCCACCGAATTGCCCTCCTTGCCCGCCTTGCCGGCCCGCGGGGCGACCAGCAGCGAGACGCCACCCGTGTGCGTGGTCACGCACAGCGAGCAGATGCTGCGCCGGGCCTGCCAGGAGGCCCCGGAGGACGAGCGCAGCGCGACGGCCACCGGGCGGTCGCCGAAGCCGGGGAGTTCGGCGACGAGGTAGGAGCGGTCGGGGGCCTGGGGATCCCGCCAGCCGAGGAAGTCCAGGTCCTCCCAGGGCTGTTCGGCGAGGTCTCGCGGCACGTTCAGGCGCGAGGCCTCGCCCTTGGTGGTGTTGACGAAGGCGGCACGGATGTCTCGTTCGGTCAGCGGCTTCATAGGGATCAACGTAAATTACCTAGGAGCATTAGGCAAATGTATTATTGCTCCAGGAGACCGTGGGAAGCAGAGGGGAACCGCATGGCGCGCGTAGGACTGACCGCCGAACGCCTCACCAGGGCGGGGGCGGAACTCGCCGACGAGGTCGGCTTCGACAAGGTGACCGTCTCGGCGCTCGCCCGGCGCTTCGGCGTCAAGGATGCGAGCCTCTACTCGCACGTCAGGAACTCGCAGGACCTCAAGACGAGGATCGCCCTGCTCGCCCTGGAGGAGCTCGCCGACCGGGTGTCCGCCGCCCTCGCCGGGCGGGCCGGCAAGGACGCGCTGACCGCCTTCGCCGACGCCTACCGCGACTACGCCCGCGAGCACCCCGGCCGCTACGCCGCCGCCCGGCTCCAGCTGGACCCGGAGACCGCGCGCGCCAGCGCCGCCGTCCGCCACTCGCAGATGACGCGCGCTATCCTGCGCGGCTACGACTTCGTGGAGCCGGACGAGACGGACGCCGTCCGGCTCCTGGGCAGCACCTTCCACGGCTACGTCACGCTGGAGACGGGCGGCAGCTTCGCCCACACCCCGCGCGACACCGAGGACACCTGGGCGCGCATCCTCGACGCCCTCGACACGCTCCTGCGCAACTGGCCGAAGAGCCCGCCGATCGGCTAGCCAGGAGCCCCGGGCCGGCTGGGTCGTCGAAGGGCACCTGGTCGAACCCGGGGCCGCCTTGCCCGGAGCCGGGAGGGCCGGCACCTGATCGACCGGGACCGTCGATGCGCTCGGCGGCATACTGGCGGGATGAGCTTCGGGGTGGGGTCCGGCGAGAGCAACTGGGGTGGCGGGGTGCTCCAGGAGACGTTGGGGCGTGTGGCGGAGGGCCTCGGGGTCGTCTTGCCTGAGCCGGACGGGCAGTGGAGCGGCACAGCGGTGTACGTCGACGCGGGGCTCGGCCGGCGGGTGTCGGTGCGTCCGGCCGGCGAGCAGCGGCGTGCCTTCTGGGTGTACCTCCAGAGCAACGGCCGGCGCCTGGCCTGCGGGTGGACCGCCGATCCGGCCGAGGTGGTCAGGGCGGCGGTGGCCTGGACCGGCGGAGCGGGGCTCGAGGAGACCAAGGAGCAGGCTCCGTGCATCGAGTTCCGCCCTTGGGCCCTCGCGCACGAGCGGGAGCCGCTCGGTGCTGTCGAGTTGGCGTGGTGCCTCAAGCTCGACGGCGTCCACATGCCGCCGATGAACCGGTTCCCGCGCGTGCATGCGCTGTTGGCGGCCGCGTACGCCCAGCCGGTGCTCCGCCAACTGATGCCGGTGACCAGCCACTTCAACCTCTGGTTCTCCACCGGTACCACGGCGCGATGGAATACGACACGGGTCGGGTACATGATCTGGCCGCACGATGAGGGGTTCTATGGGGTACGGAACCGGAGCGAGTTGCTCGCGCGCTTCGAGACGCCGGAGGAGGCCGTCGCCTTCGTGGTCGCCGTCCTGCCGGAGGGGATCGGGCCGGCACGTTAAGCGGTGGTCGAGCGGTAGCGATCGTGTTCGTCGCCACGTCCGGCTGCACCTGTCCCCAGCGCTCTTGATCGCCAGGAGACCGTTTAGCGGGCCGGAACGCCCGCGAGTCGCACCTCCGAGGCGCTCGGGCGCCAGGGGAGTTCGGCGACGGACGCCCGGCCGGAGCACGGGACGAGGCGCAGGGGCAGGTCGAGACGGTTGGCGACTTCCGTGCGGCCTTGAGCCGACCTCGCCTTCGGGGCTGGGTCTACGATCACACCAACGGCAGGCAGGACCGGCCTGGGAGGCCCCGGCCCGCCGACGAGCCCGGCGAGCACGCCGGGCGGGTGCTGGACCGGCTGAAGGGGGACCTCATGGCGCAGCGGACCGGGCGGACGGCGGACGGCAGTGCGGGCGACGCGGACTACGGTGCGATCGGCGGCTCGTACGCCGCCTACCGGCGCCCCGAACCGAGGATCGCCGCACTGATCGAGCAGGCCCTGGGCGGGGCCCGTACGGTGCTCAACGTCGGTGCCGGGGCCGGTTCGTACGAGTCGGAGGCCTTCGACGTGACGCCGGTCGAGCCGTCGGCGTCGATGCGTGCGCAGCGGCCCGCGCACCTGCCGCAGGCGGTCGACGCGGTGGCGGAGGACCTGCCCTTCCCGGACGACGCGTTCGACGGCGCGATGACGACGTTCAGTGTCCACCAGTGGAGTGACGTGAAGGCCGGCCTGCGCGAGCTGCGCCGGGTCACGCGCGGCCCGGTGGTCGTCCTGACCTGCGACCCGGACCTCGTGCGGGACTTCTGGCTGTACGAGTACGCGCCGCTGGTGCTGGACACCGAGGCGCGGCGCTACCCGTCCGTCGCCGACATCACCGAGGCCCTGGGCGGCGAGGTCGAGGTCACCGTGGTGCCCGTCCCGGCCGACTGCGTCGACGGCTTCAACGAGGCCTACTACGCGCGCCCCGAGATGCTGCTGGACCCGGCCGCCCGGCAGTCCTGCTCGGCGTGGAGCTTCGTCCCGGCGGAGGTGGCCCGCGAGTACACCGACCGGCTGGAGCGGGACCTGGCCTCGGGCGCGTGGGACGAGCGGTACGGCCACCTCCGGCAGCAGGCGGTGCTGGAAGGCTCGCTGGTCCTGATCCGGGCCCAGTAGTAGCCGGCGGCCGTCCTGATCAACGCCGACGGCCTGACACCGCCCGGCGCCGTCAGCGCGCCGGGCGGAGCGGTCCCGGGCGGTCCCGGGCGGAGCCGTCCCGGGCTTCCGTCACACGGTGCCGGAGAACAGCAGGGCGACCAGATTGCCCGCGTCGTCCCGGCCTTCGAGGCAGAGGGCGGACTCGTCGCCGACGCGGAAGGCCAGGACGTTGGCGCCCGTCTCCTCGTTGACCACGGCGTCGACCCACGCGGGGACCTTGCCGGCCGCGTCGGCGGCGTCGAGCTCGGCCCCGACGTGGTCCACGAAGGCGGCCAGGTCCTCGAAGGCGTCCGGCCGGACGGAGCGGTCGCGGAACGCGTCCATGGCGGTCGAGTCCCACAGGAAGCCGAAGTCCGGCCCGAGCGGCTGCCAGTCCTCGACGGCGTCCTCGAACTCGGCCCCGGCGATCTCCTCGGGGCCGGCCAGCGGGACGAACACCATCTCCACCGTGCTCGACTCCCGGCCGGTCCCGGGGTCCCGGAACCGCCGCACGCCGACGTACACGGGGTGCGAGCCCGGCGGGACGTCACCGCACGCGCTCCACTCGGGCGGCGCCGGGCAGCTGAACACCACGCCCTCGACCACCTTCAGGTCACCGATGCGGTGGAACTCGGTGGGGTCGCCCTGGACGTACTCGTCGGCCAGGTCCTGCAGCAGTTCGTTGATCTTCATGGCCGCACATCCTGGCGCACCCCACCGACAGCCGAGTCGGTCGGGCTGGTCCTCACAGCCGGTCGTAGACGGCCGACAGCCGCTGGAGCACCTCGGCGGCGCGGTCGAGGGCGTCCGCGTCGTAGTCGGACAGGTCGGCGTGCAGGGCGTCGGTGAGCGCCTGCTGGCGCCGGCGGTGCCGCTCGCGGCCGGCGTCGGTGAGGGCGACCACGACGGAGCGCTTGTCCTCGGGCGGCCGGGTGCGGGTCACGTAACCGGCCGCGACCAGGCCGTTGACCAGTTGGGTGGCGGCGGCGCCGGTGGTCTCGGTGCCGGCCGCGAGTCCGCTGATCGTCAGCGGGCCCCGGTCGGCGAGGGTGCGCAGGGCTCGGGCGTGGGTGAGGGAGAGGGCGCCGGGGGTGCGGGTGGCGCGGCCGCGCAGGCGGGCGTCGGCGGCGCTGAGGCGGTAGGCGGCCCGGGCGAGGCGGTCGAGGGCGTCGGCGCGTTCGGGGGCGGGCTCGGGGGCGGGCTCGCGGGTCGGCTCGGTCATGTGCGGGTCTCCTCGGCGGTGGTGGCTTGACACCAGCTTAGGTTAAGTACTTAATAACTAAGTACTTAATCACTAAGTACTTAGTGATCCGGAACCCGAGAAGGAGACCGCCATGACCACCCGTTCCACCGGCCAGAGCTGGGCCCTCGACACCGCGCTCGCCCAGGGCGGCTTCGACGCGCTGCACCCCGAGGCCGTCGGCACCATGGAGCAGCTCGGCCACGACCACACCGACTTCGCGAAGGTCTTCGCACTGGTCAGGAGCGGTGCGATGCTGCCCAAGGCCTGGGCGACGGTCGCCGCCCAGGCGGAGGAGCGCGCCGCGCACCACGAGCGCGGCGGTTTCGCGCGGACCGCCGCCGACCTCTACGGGCGGGCCGCGGTGATGTGGGGCCGCGCCCAGTACTCGATCTTCGACGCGACCGATCCGCGCAAGGCCGCGATGCGCACGCGCACCGACCACTGCGTCGAGCGCCTGGGCGCGCTGCGTGACGGCCGGGTGCGGCGCGTCGTCCTCGACTTCGAGGGCGGAGCGATCCACGCGCTGCTCCACCTGCCCGCCGGGCCGGTCGAGAACGCGCCGGCCGTCATCCTCGGCCCGGGGATGGACATGATCAAGGAGGACTACATCTGGGCGGCTGAGCGCTACTACACCTCGCGCGGGGTCGTCGCACTGTCCATCGAGGGCCCCGGTCAGGGCGAGACGCGGGCCGGCGGGCTCGCCGTCGACCTCACCAACTACGAGCGCGCGATCGGCCGTTACCTCGACCACCTGGCCGCGCTGCCGGAGGTCGACGCGGCACGGATCGGCATGTTCGGCATCTCGATGAGCGGCTACTGGGGCTCGCGCGCCGCCGCCACCGACGGCCGGCTGGCCGCGCTCGCCGCGTTCGAGGCCGTCACGGGCGACTTCGCGACCATCTTCGAGCGCGCCCAGCCGACCTTCAAGAACAACTACATGTACATGGCCGGGTACACCGACGAGGAGGCCTTCGACCGCGACCTCGTCCGCCACCTGCCCCTCGGTGACCTGGTGGCCCGGATCACCTGCCCGGTGCTGTACGGCATCGGCGAGTTCGACGAGCTGACCGACCTCGGGCAGGCGCTGGAGAGCTTCGAGAAGGTCCGGGTGCCGAAGGAACTGCGGGTCTACGAGGACGAGTTCCACCCGCTCGGCGGTGTGGCGGCCGAGGTCTTCCGGTTCGGCGCCGAGTGGCTGGAGCGGGCGCTGGCGGGCGAGTTCGCGACGCCCGGGCGGGACGTGCGGCACTACGTCCGCCGCGACGGCAGCACCGTCGACGGCAGCGCCGATCCGACGTGGTGGCTCGGTGCCGCGCCGGCGCACCTCGACGCGGTCCGGCGGGGCTGAGCAGCGGCCGAGGGGCGGCCGGGGGCGGGTCCGGGGTCAGGGGCGGCGCCGCTCAGGTGAGCAGCGTCGCCTCGACCCCGGCGAGGACGGCGGTCAGCCCCAGCTCGAAGCCCTCGTCGAAGTCCCGGAACATCACCCGGCCCGCCTCCGCCGCGAGCGGGTGGGCGGCGAGGCGTTCGGCGCGCGAGTCGACGTCGTACGCCTCGCCGCCGGCGAACGGGTCGGCGCCCATGGCCTGTTCCTCGACCACGTAGCCGATCGTGTAGCTGTACGCCGTGTACCAGGCGCGGGCGGCGGCGGACGGTGCGAAGCCGGCGTCGACCAGCAGGCGCAGGGCGCCGTCCAGGCCGGGCGCGTACGAGGTGTCGGTGAAGCGGGCGCCGCTGTAGACCTTGGCACCGTCGCGGTGGCGCAGCAGCTCGGCGCGCAGGGCGCGCATCGTCACGCGGTACGCGTCGCGCCAGTCGCCCCCGGCCGGCCAGGCGGACCCGGCCGACATGCGGCGCATCATCTCGGTCGCCATCTCGTCGAGCAGCGCCTGCTTGTCCTTGAAGTGCCAGTACAGCGCCGGTGCCTTGACGCCGAGTTCGGCGGCGATCGCGCGGAGGGTGAGGCCGTCGAGGCCCACCTCGTCGAGGAGTCTCAGCGCGGTGTCGGCGACCAGCTTCCGGTCGAGCTTCGGGGTTCCCGGGGTTCTCTGCGGCGTCACGGTTGACAGTTTAACGCCGTTAAGGGCAGGCTGCGGACAGCCGCCGTTTAACAACGTTAAGGAGAGTGGCCCGTGTCCGCGCTGCCCGTGTCCGCGTCGCCCGAATCCGTGCCGTCCGAATCCGCGCTGCCCGAATCCGTGGACGTCCTGATCGTCGGCGCCGGCCCCACCGGCCTCGCGCTCGCCCTCGACCTCGCCCGGCGCGGCGTCCGGGCGCTGCTCGTCGAGCGCGCCGCCGAGCTGTTCCCCGGCTCGCGCGGCAAGGGGCTCCAGCCGCGCACGCTGGAGGTGCTGGACGACCTCGGCGTGCTGGCCGGGGTCCGCGCGGTGGCCGGGCACTACCCGGCGAACCTGTTCTGGAAGGACGGCGAGCCCCAGGGCGAGCGCCGCATGTACGACCCGACCGAGCCCTCCGAGGCCGAGCCGTACACCGAGACGCTGATGCTGCCGCAGTGGCGCACGCAGCGCGTCCTGTACGGGCGGTTGCGCGAGCTGGGCGGCGACGTCGCCTTCGGCCGCGAGCTGGTCGGCCTCGCGCAGGACGCGGACGGCGTGACGGCCGCGTTCGCGTCGGGCGGCCCGGTCCGGGCCCGGTGGACCGTCGCGGCCGACGGTGGGCGCTCGACCGTCCGTCGACTGCTCGGCATCGGCATGGCGGGGGAGGACATCGACCCGGCGACGATGCTGGTCGCGGACGTCCGGCTCGCCGACGGGGCGCTGGACCGCGATCACTGGCACGTCTTCCCCGCGGGCGAGGACCTGCTGGCGCTCTGCCCGCTCGCCGGGACGGACGACTTCCAGCTCGTCGCGAGGTTCCCGGAGGGGACGGCCGTGGATGCCACCCTGGAGGGGATCCGCAAGGTCGTCGCCGCGCGCTCCCACCTGGCGGCCGGTCATGTCGTCGACGTGCGCTGGGCATCCGAGTTCCGGCCGCGGACGGGACTCGCGGACCGGTTCCGCGACGGACGCGCGTTGCTCGCCGGCGACTCCGCACACGTGCACTCGCCGGCCGGCGCGCAGGGCCTGAACACCAGCATCCAGGATGCGTACAACCTCGCCTGGAAGCTGGCCGCCGTGCTCTCCGGCGCCGCCCCGGAGGCGCTGCTCGACACCTACGAGGAGGAGCGCCGCGCCAACGCGGCGGAGATGCTCGACCTCTCGACGCGCGTGCACCGCGGCGAGGTCCGCCGTGGCCGCGCGACCCAGCAACTCGGCCTCGGCTACCGGGAGTCGACGCTCTCGGAGGACACCCGCGCCGGCCTCCCGGCGGACGCCCTCCGGGCCGGCGACCGCGCCCCGGACGGCCGCCGCGGCGGCGTCCGCCTCTTCGACGCCTTCCGTGGCCCGCACTGGACCCTGCTCGCCGTCGGCACCGACGCCGACCTGCCCGACCTCGGCGTCCCCGCCGTCCGCATCCCGCCCTACAAGGCGTACGGCGACGGCGTGTTCCTCATCCGTCCGGACGGCTACGTCGGCTGGGCGGGCACGACGGCGGACGGCCTGGAGTCGTATGCGGCCCGTCACGGCGTGCGCGGCGCTTGACCCACGCGGCGCTCGACCCACGCGGTGCTCGACCTACGTGCCCCTCAACCCACGCGGTGCTCGACCCACGCGACGCTCGACCCACGCGACGCTCGACCCACGTGCCGCTCGACCCACGCGGTGCTTGACCCGCACGGGCGAGGGGGCGTGCCGCCCGGCCCGGGCTGCGGGGGAGCGGCGGTTCGCGGCCGGAGACTGGGGGCCGTCGCCGCCCGCCGCCGGACAGGAGAGACCGTGGCCGACAACAGCCCCCGGGAGAAGACCGACGGCCAGGTCGGCGTCCTCGGCATCGCGCTCGGCGCGGTCCTGGCGGTCGTGTTCGCCCAGGGCTCGTGGCAGTGGTTCTCCACCTACCTCGGCGTGATGCTGCTCGCGGTGGTCCTCGCCTGCACCCGCCTGCCGACCCGCGCGCCCGGGCCGGTCACCGGGTACGTGCGCAGCCTGACGGCGTACGCACTGGTCGTCGGCCTGTGCGTGGCGATCGCGCTGGCCCCGGCGATGCAGCGGTGGCGGTGGCTGTTCCCGATGCCGGGTACGCGCGCGGGCTGCGCCGAACTGGGCCGCTACCAGGCCCTGACCGCGCGGCAGGCGGTGGGCGGCCTGGCCGTACAGGACGGCGCGGCGGTGGCCCACGCCCAGGCCGACCAGGCCCGGCACGCCGTCGACGCGTGCCTCGCGGCCACGACGACGCTGTGGCTGCCGGTCTACGCGCTGGGGACCGCGGCGCTGGTGGTCCTGGTCTCGTGGCGGCTCGGCCGGAGGAGAGCCACAGGCTCCCGGTGAGAGGATGGCCGGGACTCGAAAGGGGAGCGGATGGGCCTGGACGTCGTCCCGTTCGAGGAGCGGTTCGCGGAGCCCGCGGCGACGCTGCTCGCCGGGGAGCATCCGGACGGCGGGCTGGACCTCGCCGACCCGGTCGTGGCCCGTCGCCTCGTGGCGGCGTGGCAGGGTGCGGGCCCCGCTGTGGCCGCCGTCGAGGGCGGCGAGCTCGTCGGATTCCTGGCGGCGTCGGTCGACGGCGTTCCCGGGCCCCAGCAGGCGTCGATCCGGCTCCAGCAGCACGCTGCCGTCGGCGGCCGGAAGCGCGAGGCCTACCGCCGGCTCTACGCGGCCCTGGCCGGTCGACTCGCCGCCGTCGGACGGTTCGAGCACACGATCACGGTCTCGGCCGTCCACGGGGAGGTCACCACGGCCCTGTTCGAACTCGGCTTCGGCATCGACCAGATCAAGGGCCTGCGGCCCGCCGTCGCCTCCACCGGGCAGGACGTCCGGCTGCGCGAGGCCGGGCCGACGGACCTCCGCAGACTCCTCGAACTCACCGTCGAGCTGCAGCAGTTCCACGCCACCTCGCCGATCCTCCGGCCCGCGCTCCTCGACGTCCCCGCCGTTCGGGACGGCTTCCTCGCCGCTCTCGGCGACGACCGGCGGCTGCTCCTCGTCGCCGAGGAGCACGGGCGCGTCGTCGGCATGATGCAGGCGGAGGCCGACCAGCGGCACCGTTCCACGGCGGTGATCGGCATCGCCTCGGTGACGGCGTCCGTCCGGTCCGGGGGCCTCGGCACGGCGCTCCTGGCCGGAGTCTGCGACTGGGCCGCCCGCCGGGGCTTCGCGAACGTCGCCGTCGGCTGGTCGTCCGCGAACCCGGTGAGCGACTCCTTCTGGCGCGGACGCGGCTTCGCACCGGTCGGCTACAAGCTCACCCGCCTGATCGACGCCCGCGTCGCCTGGGCCGACAGTCGGCTGGGCTACGCCCATCACCTGCCGGGGGGCTCGCCGCTCCCTCTGTGACGAACTCCGCTCACCAGGAGCAGAGTTAGGGCACTGAGCAAGTGACGGCAAACCGGATGGCCCGGACCGACGGGCGAGGCGGGGCTCCTTCAGGGCGGTACCCCGTTGTTGTCCATCGCCGCAGGCACTGGCGCGGTGACGGTGATCGTCGCCGCGTCCGCCGTCCTCGCCCTCCAAGTCCGCAGGACGGCGGGTACCGGAACGGTGAGAACGGCCGCTGCCGTGGGCAGCTGACGGGCAGAAATATTTTTTCGAACGGACCTGCAACCTCCGTGGCACCCACACGTCTGTGGAAGTGAGAGGCGGGGGAATCGCCAAGTGCCTCTCACTTCCACAACACACACGTATGGCTCCATAGGGGGAACCATGTCCATCCGCTCTGCCGCCGCCGTGCTCGTCCTGGGCCTCACGGCCGGCCTGGTCGCCGCCGCCCCGGCCTCGGCCGGGAACAACCCCTGGCCGAAGTTCACGCCGCTGGCGGCCGACACGACCGTGCAGATCCAGGCCGACTTCAGCGGCAAGTGCCTGGCCGTCGCAGACGCCCGCACCGACGACGGCGCGCCCGTCGTCGAGGCGGCCTGCACGGGTGACGACAGCCAGCAGTGGAACATCACCAACGGCTACGCGTTCAACGTCCACAGCGGCAAGTGCCTTGAGGTGCCGGCCTGGAGCCGCACCGCGGGCACCGCGATCGACCAGTGGACCTGCAACCAGGGCGACAACCAGCGCTGGGGTCAGATCAACATCGTCGGCAGCAACACCATCGCCATCCCCAACTGGAACAGCGGCCTGATCCTCGACATCTCCGGCGCGAACCACGCCGACGGCACCCCGGTGATCCAGTGGTACTCGGACTACCACGCCAACCAGCGCTTCACCCTCAACCCGGTCGGCTGACCCACCCCGCACCACCCCGGCCCCCGGCCCGGCCACCACCGGGCCGGGGGCCACCTTCGGCGCGTCAGGGCGCCGATCCTCGGCGCTGCGGACAGTGGGGGGAACACCAAGTTCCGTTCGCGCCATACGACATCAGTCAGGACCCACAGGGGGGGCCATGACCATCAACTCCACTGCCAAGCGCCGCATCGGCTCCGTCGCCACCGCCGGGCTCGGCCTCGGCCTGGCCGTCGGCCTGCTCGCCGCCCCGGCCGCGGCCGGCTTCACGTACCACCCGCTCGCGGCCGACTCCACCGTGCAGATCCGGACCTTCGTCGGCAAGTGCCTCCAGATCGCGGACTCCCGCACCGACAACGGGGCTCCCGTCGTCCAGGCGACCTGCAACGGCGCCCCGGGCCAGCGGTGGAACATCTCCGACGGCTTCGCCGTCAACGTCAACAGCGGCAAGTGCCTGGAGGTGCCGGGCTGGAGCAAGACCCAGGGCACGGCCATCGGCCAGTGGGACTGCAACGGCGGTGACAACCAGCGCTGGGGCAAGGTCAACGTCGACGGCAACACGCTGGCCGTCGTCAGCTTCGACAGCGACTTGGTCCTCGACGTGTACGGCGCCGGCCACGACGACGGCGCTCCGCTCGTCCAATGGGGCGGGTCGCGCTACGACAACGAGCGCTTCACCCTCGCCCCGGTCGGCTGACCCACCCCGCACCACCCCAGCCCCGGGCCCGGCCGACGCCGGGCCGGGGGCCATTTCCGTTGCCCGGCGTCGAGGCCCCGTGAGAGCATCGAGGCTCATTTGATCCATTCGCCGAGATCTGCAGGTGGCAGGTACCGCTGATGAACACAACGGGGCCAATAGAGGCGTGCATCGAGGATGGGAACAACATCCTGGTCGCTCCTTCGACGTTGCACGACGATGACGTGGTTCGGGACTTCTTCGGGTCCGTGATCTCGCCGGAGGAGCTTGCTTCCGGTTCGCTCGATCTCGCACAGAAGACCGTCTACCTGTGTGGCGACATCTCCGGGATCGGCGGACGCCAATTGGGCGGTGCCGCGCGGGTTTTCGTCGTTCGGGAGCTGTCGCACGGTTTCCGCGAGGACGCCGGGGAGGCTTGGGAGTTCGTCGAGGTCGGGCGAGTTCCCGTCCGTGTCCACGGTGTCGGCGTGTACTACCGGCGCTTTTTCGCACTCGATGGGGATCACTTCGGCCGGATCCGCGCGGAGCACGAGTTCCAGTCCCTGACGGAGTCCACCAAACCCGGATCGGCTCATCGCAGCGGGATCTACCTGACGCCCGTCACGCAGGACGGTGACGAACTGCATTTCCGCCTGCTCCGGTGCTCCACGAACCTCTCGGGGCCGACCGAGGGCTTCCGCCCCACCGACACGGGCATCGTCGATGCTCTGAATCGCGAGGCCGCCGGCATCTTCCGGGGCCAGGCGCCGCTCAATCACGTCCTCGCGCAGATCTACCGCAACACCGCTGCCACGACTGAGCGCAAGCAGTCCAAGGCCAAGATCTCGTCCCACGCGGACAAGACCAAGGACATGCCCGCCAACGGCATCATGGCCTTCTGCACCTTCTACGAGGGGCTCGACAAGCTGCGGCCGCTGGGCGAAGACGGCTTCGACTACGGGGTGAGGGGTGTCAGCGGGCTGACCAGGCTTCAGTTCCGCCTGAAGGGGCCGGCTGAAGACCACGACGCGGTCGCGCTGCCCGCGCAGTTCACGGTGACGCTCTATCCCGGCTCCGTGTTCTTCATGCCGCTGTCCACCAACCGCCTGTACACGCATGAGATCAAGCCCTCGGCGCTGGACGCCGAGCTGCTTCCGACCCGACTGGGATACGTCGTGCGCTGCTCGAGCGCCGAAGCCGTTCACAAGGACGGGGAGACGTTCCTCAAGGGGGAGGGGGAGTTGGTGAAGTTGGGGCCGGCGACCGAGGAAGGCATGGACGAGCTGCGCGGGCTGTACGCCGAGGAGAACAGGAGCTCGTCGTTCATCGACTACGGCGACCGGTTCCGCTTCAGCATGAACGCGGGGGACTACAGTGCCCCGCGAATCTAGGATCTCGGAGGAGGTCCGCACGGTCGATCTGTCGATCGAGGAGGATCTGTTCGCGGAGCTGTCCGCGTCGACTCGTTGGGAAGACGTGGGGAAGAGGCGGCGCGGAGCCGTTCTTGCCAGGGTCGACGAGGCGGGTGGTGTGCCTCTCGTGCGGACGACCACTCGGTACGGCAGCCCGGCGCAGCGATTCCGGGCAGTGCACGAGCGGCTGGCGCAGCGGATCCAGGAACGTGCGGCGCTTCCGGTCGGCTTCAACAACGCTCTGATCGAGAGCTACACGAACGCCTACCGGAAGATGGGCGGCCATTCCGACCAAGCCCTCGATTTGGCCGGTGATTCGTTCATCGCCGTCTTCTCCTGCTACCGGCATCCCGAGGAGGGTTCGCAGAGGAAGCTGATCTTCGAGTCCAAGGGGACTGGTGGGGAGGAGTTCGAGATCCCCCTCGCCCACAACAGCGTGGTTGTTTTCTCCGTCGATGCGAATCGGCGGCTCAGGCACAAGATCGTCCTGGACGCGCCCGACGAGGCGCCGGACAACCAGTGGTTGGGCGTGACCTTCCGAACGTCGAAGACTGTGGTCCGGTTCCACGACGGACACGCGCATCTCCCGCAGGGCGCGCGCCTCTTGGCAGCCGACGACGAGCAGCAGCGCGAGTTCTACCAACTACGACGGCGTGAGAACCAGGAGACGGACTTCGCCTACCCCGCGCTGGCGTACACCATCAGCGAGAGCGATCTGATCCCGCCCGTGTGAGCAAGAGGGAGGCCGCCCCACGAGTCTCGCGGGGGCGGCTTCGAGCTTCAGAGGACACAGGCGGGTCCTCGACCGTGACGTGAAGGCGGCCGTGTCATGCTGCTGTTCCTCCGGCACGCCACCCGGTGACGGACGCGGCCCGAAAACTCCCTGGACCGTCCGACCCGTCTCGGCCATGATCCTCACGTGGCCACCTACCTCGAGTCCGAGCGCCTGACCCTGCGCCCCTTCGCCGCCGCCGACGCGGACCTGCTGATCGAGCTGGACAGCGACCCGGCGGTGATGCGCTACCTGACCGGCGGCGCTCCAACCCCGCCGGAGGAGGTCCGCGACCTCGCCATCCCCAGCATCCTCGCCGGCTACGAGCGCTGGAATCATGACCTCGGCCTGTTCGCCGCGCACGAGAAGGACGGCGGCGCGTTCGTCGGCTGGTTCTGCCTGCGTCCGCGGCGCAGCGGCCCGCGTGAGGAGGCCGAACTCGGCTATCGCCTGCGCCAGGCGGCCTGGGGCCGGGGCTACGCCACCGAAGTCTCGCAGGCGCTGCTGGCGAAGGGGTTCGCCGAGCTAGGCATCCGCATGGTCTGGGCCGAGACGATGACCGTGAACCGCCCTTCGCGTAACGTCATGGAGAAGCTCGGGATGACGCTCGCGGAGAACATCCCCACGCCGGACAGCATGATGGCGGTCGAGGGTTCCGAGCACGGGGGTGTGCGGTACGAGATCACGAAGGAGCAGTGGGAGCGGCGGCAGGCGTAGGTGGCGCGAGGCGCGGCGCCCGTGGATGTGACGTCATCGGCCCGCGCGGCCTTGTCTCATCACGCCCTATCGGGCACATCCCGGCAGCATCGTGCCGAACTCGTCGCTGAGCTCGTCCCTGCCTGGGAGGCACAGCAGGAGTCTGCGCTGCGGGAGCGGCGCGGCGGCGACCGCCGCCGCGAGGCTGGTGCCGACCCGAAGCATCGTCTGGTGTTCGTCGACCGGGTGCCGGCCACGCTCGCGCACCTGCGACACGATCTTCCGTACTCGGCCCTGGCAGCGCTGTTAGGAGTGGACCGCTCCATGCTGTCCGCCGCGATCCGGCAGGTCCGGCCGCTGCTGGCGGCGCGCGGGTTCGCCGTGCCCGACCAGCCCGGCATCCGGCTGCGCACCATCGAGGACGTGAACGCCCGCCAGGCCTCGTGGCTGAAGCCGAGAGCCGGCCCGTGAGGGTCCTTGCTGTCGCGGACCGGGACGATGTCCGAGATGCCGTCGGCAACTTCGACGCAGTTGCCGCTTTCGCCGCCGCTGTAGCTGCTCTTGCGCCACATCAAGTCAGTGGACATGCGTGCCCTTCCGAGCTGGCCGATCGGGCGGCCCCCGCGCGCTTCGCGGGGGCCTCCCCAAGGCAGAGGTTCAGAGGGTGGTCGGGAAGTCGCCGGCCTGGATGCCGGTGATGAACGCCCGCCAGGCCTCGGGGCTGAAGCCGAGAGCCGGCCCGTGGGGGTCCTTGCTGTCACGGACCGGGATGACGTTCGAGATGCCGTCGGCTACTTCGACGCAGTCGTCGTTCGGGTTGCTGGCGGTTGCCTTCCTCCACTCGGCGGGGAGTGCGGAGGCGACAGGGAAGTGGGTCACTTGAGCGTGTCTCTCTTCTGTGCGATGAGGTTGCGAGACTGGTCCAGGTTTAAGGCGGTCGCCATGATCTCGTCGAACGCCTCTCGATAGATGTCGACCTGATCCGGGTCTTCGACCCAGTCGCTGCTGAGCATTCCGCTCAACAGGACCAGATCGAGATCGCGTTGCCGGAACTCCAGGAGCGCGAAGGGGCCTGTCATCCCGGGATGTGGTGGCGCCATCGCGGGCATGATCTGCACCCTGATGTTGGGAAGCTGGCTGAACTGCAGCAGTTTGTCCAACTGGTCAGCCATGACGCCTGGGGCGGCGCTCATACTCAGGGCTGCTTCGTGAACGACGGCCCAGAGCTTGAGCGGGTTCTCGGATCGAGTGAGGACCGACTGCCTGTTGATCCGTACTTCGACGCGCTCCTCGACGCTGGGCCTGTTTATCACGCCACTGGAGATGATGGCGTGCGCGTACTGGCGAGTCTGGAGCAGGCCGGGGACGTAGGCGGATTGGTAGGTCTTGTTGCCTACCGCCGTCTCCTCAAGGCGGATCAGATCCGTGTAGAGCGGGTTCAGCTGCTCGTAGCCCGCCATCCAGCCGGGCCGGCGCTTGTCGCGGAGGATCTCGACGAGGACTTCCTTGAGCTCCTCCTCGCACCCGTAGAAGTCGAGCAGCGCGCGGACGACGTCGGGCTTCAGCTGGACGCGGGCGTTCTCGTACCTGCTGAGCTTGACGAGGTTGATGCCCGGGACTTGGGCGGCAACTTCCTCTGCCGACAGGCTCTTGAGCTCGCGGAGCCTCCTCAGCTCGGCGGCGATGCGTCGGTACCGCACCGCTGGCACTGCTACTGCCATCTACCCAGCCCTCCAGAACGTCCAGGCACCAGTGTGCATGCGAGTGGTGACGGTTCGCCACCACCCTCGTGAGCCTAGAGGCGGCACCTTGCGATGAGAGCTGAAAGTTTTCATATTTCGACGACATGCCTTGCGGTGCGTAGTCGTGATGCTCCATGCTGTGAGTGACGAAGTGCTGGCATTGCGTGACATGGCTGGCGCTTTGACCCCCAAGTCATGTGTGCGGAAGGTGTCTTCGCCATGTCCATCCATGTGTCTTCCATCTGGCTGCCGCGCAGCCGTCGAGCGCCGGGCGAGGCGCGGCGGCGGCTCTCCTCGCTCCTCGCCGCCGCTCCCAGCGGTGGCCAGTTCCTCGAACCCGGGCTCCTCGCCGTCTCCGAGCTCGTGACCAATGCCGTCCTCCACGGGACGCCCACCGGCTGCCTCATCTACCTCGCGCTCGACGTCTCCCCCTCCCGTCTCCGCATCGAGGTCCACGACGCCCGTGGCGACCGCGCGCCCGTCCTCTCCCCGCCCGGCCTCGACGACGAGGCCGGGCGGGGGCTCCAGCTCGTCAAATCCGTCACCGACACGTGGGGTTGCTGCCCTCGCGACCCCATCGGGAAGATCGTCTGGTGCGAGGTCCTCGCCCGATGAGAGCCGACCACGTCATCACCGTCGAGATCACGGGCATCCACCGCCCGCCGGTCGCCTTCGACCTCACCGCCGCGAACCTCGCCTCCCTCTGGGACGCGATCCGCTTCCTCCCCATGCCCCGCGACCAGCACCACTTCCTGGAGCGCTACCTCCTCGGCCCCTGCGCCGAGCGCTCCCTCTCCACCTACCTCACTCTCCACTCCACCTTCTCGATCCCCCTCGGCGCCCACGAGCTCCGCATCCGCTGGGCTCCGGCCTGACGTTCGCGAAGTCCGGCTCCCCCGACCGCAGGCAACGCCAACTGCCGGTCGCCCTGACCCTCGGGCAGGACGACCGGCAGTCACAGGTCATTCCGCTTCTGCGCGGCTGACGCGGCCGGAGCTACCCCTGGAGGCCGGCCGCCGTGCCGCGGATGGCGGGGAGCCTGGAGTAGAGGGCGTCACCGGGGCATTCGGTGGCGAAGCCGTCGCGGTGGCCCGAGATGGCGTCGAAGTCGACGACGGTGCCCTTGGGGTAGCGGCTGGCGTCGGAGCCGGAGGTGAGCTGGTACGTCCCGTCGGCCGTCCGGCCGGTGAGGCCGAGCTTCCACGCGGAGATCTTCGCGAGGCCGTCCTGCAGCTCCTGCGGGGGATCGTCGGAGCTGTAGGTGCCGATGGCGGCGATACCGGAGGAGTTGGTGTTGAAGCCGAGGGTGTGGGCGCCGAAGACGGGCTGGTCGACGCCGCCGGCGCGGCCCTCGTAGATGGTCCCGCAGCGGTCGACCAGGAAGTTGTAGCCGATGTCCCGCCAGCCGTTGCTCTGCACGTGGTACTGGTAGATCGATCTGATCAACCGGGGTGCGTCGCTGCAGGCGTAGTCGGTGGCGGTCGCGGTGTGGTGGACGAAGGTCACCCGGACCGCGCCGGTGTACACGAAGCCCTGTTCGCGGATGGACTCGTCCGCGCCCCATCCCGCCCGGGTGACGATGCCGGGCCGCGGTGCGGCGGGTGCGGCGGGCCCGGCCGGGCGCTCGGGAAGGGTCCGGGCGTCGACGGTGGCCGCGCCCTGGCCGGGGTCGACCAGCTCGACCCGCAGCCCGCGCGGGAGACCGGCCGGACCGGGGCGCACGTCGACCGCGACGCCGTCGCTGCGGCCGGCCCACAAGGGGGCGGTGGCACCGTGCGGGGCGGTGTCGGGGCCGTCTACTGCATCGGTCTCCAGCGTGTGCCAGTCGCTCCAGCGGCCGGTGACGGCGTCGCGGGTGCGGACCCGCACGGACCCTCCGGCAAGGGCAGCGGGGGAGCCGTCCCAGACCACGCCGAGGAGTTCGAACGCGCGGGTGGCCCGGGGTATGACTCTTCCGCCGGGAGTGAGGGCCACCGAGGTGACCGAGCCGCCTCCGGCGGAGGTGCGCGGCATAGGTGCAACCGGGCTGTCCGCGGCGGCGACCGAGGGATGGACGAGCAGGGCGGCGGTGCAGCAGGCAAGGGCCGCCGCCGGGAGTGAGATCCTCATGGAAGGGATGCTCACCGCAATCCACGATCCCTGCATGTCGCCGAAGGCGGTCGCGCGGTCACGGGGTGTCGTCGGGGCGCGGGTGTGGCTGTGGAGCAGCGGCGGGGACGGTAGGGCGGCCCACGCGGGCGGCATTCGCCCGTACTCGGTAATTCATTGGGCCAGGCCGGTTAACTCGCGGCGCCGCGCGCCGCAGCCCGGTGGTACAGGCGCGTATTCAGAAGATCCGTTTTGCGGATCATCCAGGAGCGCCATGCGAACTCGAATCACCACCCTGGTCCTGTCGGGCCTGACGTCGGCCGCCCTCGTGTGGGGCGCCGGCGGGGTGGCCCATGCCTCGCCCATCAGCGACCACAGTGTGGCCTTTGACTCGCCGCAGGCCCAGGGCGAATGGGTCGACAGCCTTCTGCGGCTCGCCCAGGAGGACGGTGTCTCGCTCGGCGGCGACTGGGCCTCCGCCGGCCGCAGCGATCTCCAGTCGACGCAGGCCGCCCGACCGGCCCACCGGACCGACGGCGGCAGCGAGCCCGAGGGGCTCTCGGCCGATGGCCAGGAGTCGGGTGCAGTGCCGCTGGACGGTGCCCTCCGGCCCGGCGACCAGGACCGGCCGATGGAGCAGGCGCCGGAATCGGTGCTTCCCGAGGGTGCTTGGGCCAACGGCGGCGAGCACTGCGACCAGATGCCCGGCCACGAGTCGCACGGCCACATCCCCGGGCAAGGCCCCGGCGAGTGCATCTGCCTGCCCGCTGTTCCCGGCACCCCCGCCGGGCACGGCCAGCCCCACGGCGAGCACGGGGAACATGGCGAGCATGGCGAGCATGGCGAGCACGGCGAGCACGGCGAGCACGGGGAACACGGCGAGCACGGCGAGCACGGCCAACATGGCGAGCACGGCGAACATGGGGAGCACGGGGACCACGGCGAGCACGGCCAACACGGCGGCTCGGAGCAGGGCCAGGGTCAGAACGACCAGCAGAACCAGAACCAGGGCCAAGGTCAGGACCAGAACCAGAACCAGAACCAGAACCAGGGTCAGGACCAGAACCAGAACACCCAGCAGGACCAGAACCAGGGTCAGGACCAGCACGTCGACGTGACCGTCATCGTGCAGAACACCGTGGCCAACAACCTGAACAACAGCGCCAACAACAGCGCCACCAGCAACTCGAACAACTCCGCGCAGAACAGCGCCCAGAACACGGCCCTCAACAACCAGTCGGCCTCGCAGGCCAACAACCTCTCCAACCAGCAGAGCCAGACCAACCAGCAGTCCGCGTACAACCTGAACAAGATCAAGTTGATTGCGGAGGAGCTGGCGGTGCGGCCGCCGCACAAGCCGGCCCACCACGGCGGGCACGGGCACGAGGTGGTGCCCGGCCACCACGGAGGGGGCGAGGAGCACCTCGCCGGACACCACCACGGCGAGCTGGCCCATACGGGCGCTCCGGAGATGCCGGTTCTCCTCGGGCTCTCCGCCGCGTTCCTCGCGGCCGGCGCGGCCGCGATGCGGCTCAGCCGACGGCGCACCTGATCGAACCCGTTGCGCGGGAGCGTGAGTAGGGTTCGAGGGCATTCGTGAACCGGCCTCCACCAGGCAGTCGTCCTGGTGGAGGCCGGTTCCGTGGGTCACTGATCCGGCAATTCCCCCGATCCGGAATCTCCGTGCCACTTCCCCGGAGAAGGGAGTGGGGAGAAGAATCGAACCCGCGTCCTATGGCTGGCCGCACCGGGGGCCTGTATTTCTCTCGACATGGCAGCCACAGGGTCCGGTGGGCCGGTCCGGAATGGTCAGGGTGCGCTAGCCTGTGCCAATATCTCCGACCCGATGGGATTTTACCGATGACCGTCGAGGAATCCTGGTTGACCGGTTCCACGGAGTTGCCCTGCGGAACGGCCGCGAACCGGTGCCAGTACAAGAACCTCCCCTTGCGCGATCTTCCCCCGCTCGGTGTCGTGCGCCGCGCCCGGATCGCACGTGAAGGCCTGCGGGAGCGCCACAGTGGTGTTCCGGCACTCGGCCGGCCCTCCCGCTTCTCCGCGGGGGACTGGGTCCGTGTCAAGGACGAGGCGGCGGTGCGTGCCACCCTCGATGCCAAGGACCGCCACCGCGGCCTGTGGTTCACCCTCAGCCAGTGGTCGTTCTGCGGAGGTGTCTACCGGGTCGAGCGCATCGTGCGGCGCATGGTCGACGACCACTACCGCATGCGACGCCTGTCGGGCACCGTCGCCCTGGCCGGTGCCACCTGTCACGGAGCCGACGGCACGCAGGGCTGCGGACTGGACTGCGCGCTGCTGTTCCGCGACGAGTGGCTGGAGCCGGCGCCCGCGCCGGTCCCCGTCTCCCGGCCGGCCGTTCGGTGGGCGACCGTCCGCAGCCTCGCGGAGATCAGTGCCACCCTCGGGCCCGACGGACGCCTGAACGGCGTGCCGTTCCAGCCGGGCATGGAACGTCACGCCGGCACCCGGCACGGGGCCTCCGAACTCCGCCACCGGTCGCTCGCCTGGTGGCAACAGCCCGCCGCGGGGCGCTGGTTCATCCTTCACGGGCTGCGCTGTGGCGGCGAGCCGCTCATCACAGGGTGCGACCGCCAGTGCGCCCTGCTCTGGCACGAGTCCTGGCTGCGACTGGAACCCGTCGCCGTCGCGCCGTGACCGGTCGGCCGTCACCCTCCGTGGCGCCCGGCGGACCTCCGTCGGCCGTCATCGCCGCCAGCGGTCGCGCATCAGCTTCGCGGTCATGCGCAGCGGCCCGTCCCGGTCGCCGACGTAGCAGCGAGGAAGCGCGTACACCCCGCTGTGGGCACCGGGGCTGACCGCGCACCCGTAGTCGTAGCCGGCCTGGGCCACCGCCTCCACGGCAGCGGCGTCGAGCGAACCGTAGGGGTAGCAGAACCCTTCGACCGCCCGGCCCGTGAGGTCCTCCAGTGCGTGGCGGCTGCCAGTGACCTGGGCCGCCAGGTCCCGCGCGTCCAGGCCGGCCAGCCGCCGGTGCGTCAGCCCGTGCGAGCCGATCTCCAGCCCGGCGGCGGCGACTTCGTCGACCTGGTGCGCCGTCATCAGCGGCTTGCGCGGGCCCTTCCGGTCCCAGTCGTTGTATCCGCCGACGCGGTCGGCCACCACGTACACCGTCGCGGTGAAGCCGTGTTCCACCAGCGCGGGCATGGCCTCCTCGGCGAAGTCGCGGTACCCGTCGTCGAAGCTCAGCCCGACCATCCCCCCGGCGGTGCCGTCCCGATGACAGCGCAGCAGGGTGCCGACCGCCACCCCGCGCAGTCCTCGGGAAGCCAGCCAGCGGAGCTGACGGCGAAACCGCGCAGGGTCGACGGTGATCAGATAGGGATCCTCACTTGCGGCCGCCACGGAGTGGTACATCAACGTCCACGGGAAACGCCCCGCGACTCCACCGGTCGCCTGTTCCGGGGTGTTGCGTGATGTGATGATTCGCACGGTCTGCTCCAGCTTTCGGCGGAACCGCCTGTGGGGGTGGAGTTCAAGGAAACCGAATTCTGGCAGCGCCCGAACCGCCTTCCATTCGCGCCAGGCCATTCCGGGTCTTTTCACCCGAATGCCGGAGCGGCAACAGTTCGAGCACCGCCCGGAGCCCTGGGGCCGTCCCACAACCGACGGGCCGCCGCGACACGTGCGCGAGAAGTCGGCGGGGTCGACTTCCTATGCGCCCGGGGTGGTCAGGTGGTGGCGTGCGGCGGTGAGGATCTCCTCGGACAGCTCGGCGTCGTCGCTCGCGCGGGCGAGGAGGATCGCGCCCACGAGGGTGGACAGGTCGGCGAGTGCGGTCTCGCGTCCGTCGCCGTCCAGCCGTTGCAGGCCGTCGACGAGGTCGCGCAGGCCGGCCGTGAACGCCGTGCGGACCGCGCTGCCGGGCTCGGCCCTCGCCGCCTCGGCGCCGAGGGTCGCGGCCGGGCAGCCGCCGCCCGGGTTATCGACTACGACCCGGAAATCGGAGCGGCAGCAGCCACGGCCATCAGGGCAGCGGGGTACTCCCCGCGGCTGATCATCGCTGACGGGCTGCTCGGCGACCCGGACGGCGGAGAGTACGACCGGCTCATCGCCACCTGTGCGGTCCGGTACGTCCCGCCCCCGTGGTTGCACCAAGTGAAGCCCGGCGGCGCCATCCTGGTCACCCTGTCCGGCTGGTCCTTCGGTTTCGGGCTCGCCCGGCTGGTCGTCACGCGCCCCGGCGAGGCCACCGGCCGCTTCCTGCCCGGCTACACCAGCTTCATGATCGCCCGACCGCACGACCGGCCGCACCGCCAGAGCCTCTCGCTGCTCCTCGGGGACGAACGCCGGACCCGGATCGACCCCGAGATGATCGGCACGTGGACCGGCGCTTGGGTCGCCCAGCTCGCGGCTCCCTCGGCCGAACGGATGGGGGTCGGCGGGCAACAGATCCTTTCCGACGTGGCCACCGGATCACAGGCCCGGACCATGCCCACCCCGGACGGCGGCTGGACCGTCGGGCAGCGCGGCCCGCTCCGCCTCTGGGACCAAGTGGAGAGCGCGATCGAGGCGTGGCAGAAGTAGGGCGAGCCTCACCAGGAAGGCTTCGGGATCACCGTCTCGGGGTCGGGACAGCGGGTGTGGATCGGGACGGAGGACGGTCCGGGTTGGGATCTGCCGATCTGAAGTTCGTTGCCCGGCGTCGAGGGGCGGTGAGAGCATCGAGGTCCATTTGACCTATTCGCCGAGATCTGCAGTTGGCAGGTACCGCTGGTGACTTCGCCATGTCCGTCAACATCTCCTCCATCTGGCTGCCGCGCAGCCGGCGGGCGCCGGGCGAGGCGCGGCGGCGGCTCGCCTCGCTGCTCGCCGACGTCCCGAACAGCAGCTGCTTCCTCGAATCCGGGCTCCTCGCCGTCTCCGAGCTCGTGACCAACGCCGTCCTCCACGGCACGCCCACCGGGTACCTCATCTACCTCGCGCTCGACGTCTCCCCCTCCCGTCTCCGCATCGAGGTCCACGACGTCCGGGGTGACCGCGCGCCCGTCCTCTCCCCGCCTGGCCTCGACGAGGAGGCCGGGCGGGGGCTCCAGCTCGTCAAATCCGTTACCGACACGTGGGGTTGCTGCCCCCGCGATCTCATCGGAAAGATCGTCTGGTGCGAGGTCCTCGCCCGATGAGAGCCGACCACGTCATCACCGTCGAGATCACGGGTATCCACCGCCCGCCGGTCGCCTTCGACCTCACCGCCGCGAACCTCGCCTCCCTCTGGGATGCGATCCGCTTCCTCCCCATGCCCCGCGACCAGCACCACTTCCTGGAGCGCTACCTCCTCGGCCCCTGCGCCGAGCGCTCCCTCTCCGCCTACCTCACCACCCACCCCACCTTTTCGATCCCCCTCGGCGCCCACGAGCTCCGCATCCGGTGGGTCAACGACTGTCGTTGATCTTTTGTCGACGCCGGGCTGGTCTACTGCCGCCACCGGTCCGTGGCCCTCCCGGCCCGACAACGTGAAAGGCATTTCCTCATGTCCAAAACCCTGTGGCGGCGCGCGGTCGGCGCCGTCGCCCTCGTGAGTGCGCTCGCGGCGACCATGGTCCAGATGACGCCCGCGTCCGGCGACGACGCGCCGCCGCCGACCCGGGTGTCCCGTTCGGGGCCGGGGACGATCTCGGAGCGGTCGGGTAACAAGCCGTCGGTGAACGTCGAGTACGAGATCACGAATGTCTCCGTCGGACAGGCCTCGGTGGGTGACGGAACGTTCGCCGTGCGTGGGATCACCGTGAACTGGTCGGGACCTGCCGACAACGACCCGAACGGCGCGTCGGACTGGATCGCGATCTACGAGGGTGATCTACCCGCGGACGCCGACCTGGGGAAGTACAAAGTCTGGGACTGGGCCTGCCCGCGCAGCGGTTCCTGCGATTCGATGGGGTCGACGTTCGTCACCGACACCAGCGGAATGGGCCGGCACGACCTCGACCTGCAGAAGGGCAAGAAGTACACCATCGCGTACTTCACCTGGAAGTGGAATGTCCGTGCGACCTATGAGTACTGGGCATGAGGCGCCCGCTGCGCGCGCTTGCCGCGCTGCTCACCCTCGCCCTGTTCGCCGTGGTGACGCCGACGGAGGCCGTCGCCGTCGCTCCGAATGCCGATCAAGCGTACGCCGCGCGGTACTTCACGCGGACCGGGGTGGTTCGTACGGCGTTCCAGGCGCTCGCGGGCGCGGCCCGGGTGGCCGTCGACGGGATGGGAGCGAGCGGGAGCAACGTTCACTACACCCACCCGGGGACGACTCTGCCCACCACGCCCGGGTACTTGGCTTTTGGGGTAGGTGACTTGGGGACCGACGGCAAGGTCGCCGAGAACGCGGTTCAGTTGATCCTCAAGCAGAGGAACACGTTCATTGATGCCTTCTACGTCACTGCCACGAAGACGGCCTACGTCTTCTCGGGTGAGGCGCTAACCACTGACGCCATCAGGAACGTCCTTGGGCTGGCGAGGGACGTCGTTGTGGAGCGGAAAGTGCTGTCGTTCGACGCCAGTTACGGCGGTATGGGGCGTGATTCCCTCAACATTGACGTCGGTGTCCATTCGCTGCAGGCTGCGGTCGACGCCCTTCTGAACGCGGCGTCCCTACGAAGCCTCGACGAGCTCAAGGGTGCTCTGGCCACCCTGGTCGTGGCGTTCCCGGAATCGATCCGTAACCGCTTGGTCCGGGAGAACATCAGGAGCGCGATGTGGTCGGGGAACGTCTGGCGAGCGGCGCGAATGTTCACCGAGATCAAGGACTGGGACAAGATCTCTCGTGCGATCCGGGACCGGAAGAGCTATCTGGGCTATTCTGCGGTCGCCATGGCCGCGATGGTGACCGTGCTGAACTCCATCAACAACCGAACCGTGCAAGCCCGCAACGGCCCCACCGCCCCGCCCGACCCCGACGCCGCCGACCACTGGGCCCCCAACCCCGGTGGTGACCAGTCGAGTTGCCGCCCCGACGGCATGACCCCGACCGCGGGCGTCTCGGCCCCGTACTGCACCGCGTACGACGACCAGGGCCGCGAGCGCATGGGTGCCGCCCACCCCCGTCGCGTCGTCGGCTACCAAAGCAGCTGGCGCACCGGGCAGAACGGGCAGGACATGTACCTCCCGAACAGCATTCCGTGGGGCCAGGTCACCCACGTCAACTACGCCTTCGCCTGGATCGACGGAAACCGCATCTCCGTCGGGAACCCCGCCGACGCGAGCAACCCGAACGTCGGCATGACGTGGCCGGGCGTGCCGGGCGCGGAGATGGACGAGTCGCTCCCGTACCGAGGCGAGCTCAACCTCCTCACCCGCTACAAGCGGCAGCACCCGCGCGTCAAGACCCTGATCTCCGTGGGCGGTTGGGCGCAGTCCAGCGGCTTCTACGCCCTCACCGTCAACGGCGACGGCAGCGTCGCCCAGGACCGGATCGACACCTTCGCCGACTCCGTCGTGGACTTCCTGCGCCAGTACTCCTTCGACGGCGTGGACATCGACTACGAGTACCCGACCGCCCTCCCGCAGGCCGGCAACCCGAGCGACCGTCCGGTGTCGGACAGCCGCCGCCCGGGCCTGTCGGCGGGCTACACGGCGCTGATGAAGACGATCCGCGAGAAGCTCGACCGCGCGGCGACGGCCGACGGCCGGTACTACCTCCTGACGACGGCCGGCTCCGGCTCCGGCTACATGGTGCGCGGCATGGAGAACTTCGCCGCCCTCCAGTACCTGGACTTCGCGAACGTCATGTCCTACGACCTGCACGGCAGCTGGAACAACAACGTCGGCCCGAACGCGCCGCTGTACGACGACGGCCGGGACAGCGAGCTGGCCGCGGCCGGCATCTACGACACGGCGAAGAACCCCGAGTACCGTGCGGAGGGCTACTTCAACACGGACTGGGCGTACCACTACTACCGCGGCGCCCTGCAAGCCGGGCGGATCAACCTCGGCGTGCCGTACTACACCCGCGGCTGGAGCGGAGTGACTGGCGGAGTCGGCAACGGCCTGTGGGGCACGGCGTCGATGCCCGACCAGACGAAGTGCCCCGCCGGCACCGGTCAGCAAGGAGGGACCTCGCCCTGCGGCGCGGGCGCGACGGGCGTCGACAACCTGTGGCACGACACCAACCCGGACGGCAGCGAGCTCGGCGCGGGGTCGAACCCGATGTGGCACGCCAAGAACCTCGAACGCGGCATCACGCCCTCCTACCTGCCCGCCTACGGCCTCGGCGGCCAGAGCGTCTCCACCGGCTACACCCGGCAGTGGGACGACACCCTCAAGTCCTCGTGGCTGTGGAACGACACCACGAAGACGTTCATCTCCACCGAGGACGAGCAGGGCGTGGGCGCCGTCGCCGACTACGTGTCCGCCAAGGGCGCGGGCGGCGTGATGATCTGGGAGCTGGCGGGCGACTACGCCTGCCCCGCCCAGGGCGAGTGCGGGACGGGCTACACCATGACCAGCCTGCTCGACTCAAAGCTGCGCGGCCAGGGTGCCTACGGCAACTCCCGGGCGGCCGGTTCGAGCGTGACGCTGCCCTCCCAGGTGGCCGACGTGAAGGCCGAGCTGGTCGCCTTCCCGACGGCCGTCAAGGACCTGTGGCCGCTCCAGCCGACCCTGCGGATCACCAACAACAGCGGTGTGACGCTGCGCGGCGACGCGCAGATCGCCTTCGACATCCCGACCTCCGCGCCCGCGCTGGTCAAGGACGGCAACTGGAAGGAGATCAAGAACGTCGCGCCCGGGCACACCGGCAGCAACGTCGGCGGCCTGAAGGGCGACTTCCACCGCGTCACGATCCGTCTCGGCGCGTGCGAGGATCTGCCGAGCGGCGCGTCCAGGGATATCCCGCTGAAGTACTACCTGCCGATCACCGGACCGGTCGACTTCACCCTCACCCAGGGCGGCCAGACCTACGGCCTGACCAGTGACAACCGGCGGGGCGTCGGCACGGTGGCCCCGGCCGCCGCGGCCGGGACCTGCGTGCTGCCCGTGCCGGACCCGCCGCAGAGCGGGCCGATGTTCGCCGGGAAGCCGAGCGTCGCCCTGAGCGCCGGAAACAGCTACCGGATCCAGTCCGCCGCCGCCAACGGCGCGCTGCTGACCGGCTCCAACGCGGGCACGGCCGAGACCTGGCCGTTCGCCGACGACGGCCACGCCTGGGACTGGACGGCGGCGAGCGTCGACGACCGGAGCGGTTGGCTCCTGCTGCGGGCCAACTCCGACAACGCCGCCCTCGACCTGGACCCGGCGACCTGGAAGGTGTACGCGAGGGGCGTCAACGGTGGCTCCAGCCAGCGCTGGTGGGTCGCGCCGGGACCGGACGGCACTGGCACGGTGTACCTGCACAACCAGCAGGGCACGCACTGCCTGACGTACGAGGGCGCCATGGCCCAGCCGCTCGTCGCCGGCTGCGACACCGGCAACACCAACCAGCTGTGGTACCTCAACGACAGCCCCCGGGCACCCCGTGCCAAGGACTGGGACGCCAGCGCCGTCTACACGCCCGACCAGGCCGCGTCCGACCGGACGGTGTTCTTCAATGGGCACAACTGGCTCGCCCAGTGGTGGACCCAGCACGTCGCGCCCGGCACCAGCGACACGCCGGGCAAGGACTCCTACCCGTGGAAGGATCTCGGCCTCGCCCAGGGCCCTGACGCGGTTCTGGCCGCCGGGGAGACCCTCTACCGCGGCGAGTCCATCACCGCGCCGGGCGGGTACCGGCTGGCCATGCAGACCGACGGCAACCTGGTGATGTACGCCCCGGGCGGAGGCGTGGCCCAGACCTGGGACACGGTCGGCCGCGGCGACCACCTCGCCATGCAGACCGACGGCAACCTCGTGCTCTACGGCACGGGCGGGGCCATGCTCTGGACGACCTCCACCAGCGGCAGCCCCGGTGCGTACCTGAAGATCCAGGACGACGGCAACCTCGTTGTCTACCAGGGGGTCCAGGTGAAGTGGCACCGGTGGTGAGCTAGCTGTGACACGTCGTGCGCCGGACCGGGGTTCGCCC